>NZ_CATKPW010000061.1:0-286797 GCF_949767675.1 Pseudomonas sp. IT-P395 | reverse complement strand
ACGTGGACTGGCCGTGCCGGTGACGGTGACGCTGGTATCAAAGGTAATCCCGCCGGGCGCGATTGTGCCTTTGGAGTCGGTGATGTTGCTGATGGCGGGGGTCACGGTTTGCGCGACGGTAAAGCTGCGCACCGCCGACTCCGGTTGTACACCGTAGAGTGCTTTGGCCTTGATAGGGTGAGCGACCGGGCTTAGTCCACTGATCACTCTGCTCCAGCCGCCATTGGCATCGACTGGCACGACTGGCGTTAGCGCCGTGTTGCCGTCATAGAGCTGCACGGTCTGGCCTTGACTGGCCGTGCCGGTGACGGTGACGCTGGTATCAAAGGTAATTCCGCCGGGCGCGATTGTGCCTTTGGAGTCGGTGATGTTGCTGATGGCGGGGGTCACGGTTTGCGCGACGGTAAAGCTGCGCACTGCCGACTCCGGTTGGGCACCGTAGAGTGCTTTGGCCTTGATAGGGTGCGCGACCGGGCTTAGTCCACTGATCACTCTGCTCCAGCCGCCATTGGCATCGACTGGCACGACTGGCGTCAGCGCCGTGTTGCCGTCGTAGAGCTGCACGGTCTGGCCTTGACTGGCCGTGCCGGTGACGGTGACGCTGGTATCAAAAGTAATCCCGCCGGGCGCGATTGTGCCTTTGGAGTCGGTGATGTTGCTGATAGCGGGGGTCACGGTTTGCGCGACGGTAAAGCTGCGCACCGCCGACTCCGGTTGTGCACCGTAGAGTGCTTTGGCCTTGATAGGGTGCGCGACTGGACTCAGTCCGCTGATCAATCTGCTCCAGTTGCCATCGGCGTCGACCGGCACGTCCGGTGTCAGCGCGGTGTTGCCGTCGTAGAGCTGCACGGTCTGGTCTTGACTGGCCGTGCCGGTGACGGTGACGCTGGTATCAAAGGTAATCCCGCCGGGCGCGATTGTGCCTTTGGAGTCGGTGATGTCGGTGAGGGTGGGCGATATCCACCCAGCCACCCGTAAATCTAATGCAGCAGAGTATTCATTCCGCTGCGTGGCGGTCCGCCACAATGTATAGAGCACCCTAACGCTATTTCCGATGTTGGCCGTCACGAATTTTACGTCCACCGGAAAACGCACAGGTTGACCTTCGGTCACGGTGGTAATGGGCAGCCAGTCACTGGTGCTGGCGAATGGGTTGGGACTGCGCCAGTAATAAGTAAGAACATCCCCCTTCAGGGGCTTCGCCTCGCTGATCCACACATGCACTCTCTCGAACACCTTGGACGGATCCAGCACATCCCCCGGCGGATCGGCCTCTTCCACTTCGGGGGCCGGCAGTGTCGCGCGGATCTTCCCGACCTTGGCCAGCAACCGCTCGGACTCTCTGATGGCGAGGAGGCCAGGTGCATCGTTCGCGACCACGTAAGAAAGGTCGAGCGTGCCGTTATCAAGCACACTGATGTGCTCGGCGTTGATGTCGAACGTGACCAGGCCTTCCTTGGCTTCGTTGTCGCTGACTATATGGGAAACCTCATGCAGATAGGCGTCGCCGTTGGACTTGATGCCGTTCCATCTCAGGCAGATCAGGTCGCCATTTTTCATCGCGTAGCGCACGTCGACCGTGGCGTAAGGCTGGTCCGGTTCGAGGGTATCGCCGAGCAGTTCGCGGATGCTCGGCTCGGGGAGCATGTTGACGTCGCCTTCTACCCCGGCAAGAGCGCGCCGGGAAGAGATCGGGTCGCCCCCGTCCTTTTTGTAGAGAATATAAGACGCATCGGCGCGCCCTTGGGCGATAGCCCTGATCAACTCATAGGGCACTTCGATTTCCAGCACTGAAGGGACGTTATCGATGTCGCGGGTTTCGCTGCAGATGAGCGGTTCCGCGTTATACGGCGGCGTGCCGATAAAGGTCATTTTCACGCTGTCGCCCACGCCGAAGTACTGGCTGCTGACATGGATCTGAATCGTCACCGGCTGCTTGTTCAAATCCCTGATAGTAATCACGCCGTTGAGGGCTTCCCTGATGATCGGTGCCTCCAGTCGCCAGCCGCCCGCGTCCACGTCGATGTAGGTGCGTTGAGAGTGGCGGTCGGCCCAATTCCCGACTTCGTCAATGATGTCGTATTTGACTACCAGTCTGAGACCGTCGCCGGCGCCGAGAATGGCGTCCTGATCAATCAGGATTTCGATCGGCTGCTGGCCTTCGGCTTGCTCCGGCGTGATGCGGTGCGCAGGAATCAGGTATTCGCCCAGCTGTAAACGCACCTTGTCGTTGCGTGTGCAATACACATAATGAGGGATGGTGGCCAGTACCCCTTTTTTGGCCCATTCGGCGTCTATCACGCCTTGTTCGACCAGTTCGGGTGGCAGTTGCACGATGTTCAGTTCTGAATGGCCGTCCTCGTCATTCGGATGCCTGTCAAAGTTACCCGGCTTGTATAGCTTGACCCATATCCGCAAGGCCACCGAGGGCGGATCGGCTTCGGTCTCGCCTTTGCGTGTCAGCACATAGTGGCAGTTTTCAAGCCACCCCGACTCGACAGGCGTCGGCAGATAAAAGAACACCCGCTGGTTGACTTCGTCGGCCTCCACGAATCGTTCGCGCACTCTCGTGCCGTTGCAATAAATCTCGAGTTTGTCACCCTCGCTCATGGTAGGCAGATAAGGATTGATGACGCACAGCACGCCGTCGGGGTCATCGGTGGCGATCTGGATGTTGATCCCGCCATCGCCATCTTGCACCGGCTCGACCATCCCCGGAATCAGCAGGGGACGCAGCACCGTCAGTGGGTTGTTGCCTCCCGTCAGGGGAGGGAAGCGGAAACGCTTGTGAGAAGGCATCAGGCAAGTCCTCTTGAAGAGCATTCAGGCGCTTTTTGATGACGACCGGTGCGGACAAACTCAGTGCGAGTCGAGGTGGATTCAGGCTTGGGGTCGTTGACAAACACGGCAATGCACTCCGGTCGGGTGATGGAGTGATTGAACCTGTATTGATGGGTTAGCGCACCTGTCAGATCTGACAGGTGCGCACTGAAAATCGACGAACGGCTTAAGAGGGGTGGCACGAATTTCTGGCGGTGAATTGCGAGAAAATGCACCCGCGCCAGCAGGATGTCAGTCGACCTTCACGCTGAAGGTTCTGGCGCTTTCATCAACAAGCCCATAGGTAGTGCGAGATGTACTCCCTGAACTCGTTGAGTTCAGACAAACACGATTTCATACGGCAAGCGCATCCGCTCCAGGATCACCGGCGGCAGCATCGGCGCAATGCCGATCGCCGGTTCGCCGTTGAGCTGGCTGGCGTAGGCGTGGGTGGCGTGGCTCTTGCGCGCGACGGTCCAGGTGTCGAGGCGCAGTTTGCGCGCGCGCTCCCAAGGGATCAGTTGCTGGTCGCGTTCGGGCCAGTGCCAGGCCCAGACCGGTACATCATGGAAGATCGCACCGGCCTGTTCAGCCGCTTGCGCACTGGCCCGGCCCACCGCTTCGTGGTCGTCGTTGCCATCGCCGCGCCAGGTGCTGAACACCACGTCGCCGGGGCGCAGGTAGCGGCCGATGAACTCGGTCACTTGCGCCTGCTGGTCGCACAGGGCGTTATCGGTGAAGCCGCCACGCACCCATTTCAGGCTGTGCATTGGCAGGCCGAGGCGGCGCAGGGCTTCGACGCTTTCCTGTGGGCGAAATACGCTCAGGCGTTTTTCCGACCACTGCCGCGAGCCGGGGTGGCTGGCACTGCCGTCAGTGATCGAGAGCAGTTGCAGCGGATGACCGAGGCTGGACAGTAATTGCAGCAGTCCGCCGCAGGTGACCACTTCATCGCCGGGATGCGGCGCGATGACCACGGCGCGGGCACCATCGGGCACCAGGCTGCGAGTATTGATGACGGGAATGTTGTCCAGTTGTGCGGCGCTGTTCCATATTTGCGCCGGCAGGCTGCTGTCGCTGAGGGATAACGTTTTCATGGTCTGACGTCCTTGTGTTGTCTCGCCCTCAGTCGTGTGCGTGGCAGTGATTGCCAGACGCCACCGACCCGTGAAGGCTGGTTGAATGCCGTGCGACGCTCCGAACCCTGGATTGCCGCGCAGCAGAGTATTGCTCATGAAGCCAGATCCGTCGCGTCACAGATCAATCTGATCCGCTTTTTTTTGCTCCATCTGTGCCAGATTTCGCAGATAGTCACCAAAGCCACCACGAGCACGGCTGTCGAACCGCGCGCTGGTGAGCACTTGCGGGCGATGACTCCAGGCGATGTTGGCACCGTCCCGTTCCAGCTCCCGTACCAACTGCACATCTTCATCGCAGGCCAACGGTTTAAAGCCTCCGGCCCAGCGATAGGCGTCGGCGCTGATGCCCAGATTCGCGCCGTGAATGTGCCGATGGCCATCACAGGCCCGGTAATGCCGGTGATAGCGGATTTGCGCCGCGGCATCGAACGACTCGTGCCAGCGTTCGACGGTGACGGTACCGCATACCGCGTCGGCCCCCAAGCCCAGCTGGGCGACCAGCCAGTCGTCGGCGACCCGACTGTCGGCGTCCGAGCAGGAGATCCAGCGAGCGCCGCGTTCCAGCAACAGCTGTGCGCCGGCCGCCCGGGCCTGGCCGACATTGCGTGCATCGATGTGCAGGCTCAGCACCGGATAGCGGCTGACAATCTGCGCCGAGCGGTCGGTGCAGCTGTCGAGTACCACCAACACTTCAACCTTTTCGCCCGCCAGCAAACCGTGGCGGCTAGCGCGCATGGCCGCGTTCAGGCATTCGTCGAGCAAGTCTTCCTCGTTGTGCGCCGGGATCAGAATGCCGATCATCGCAATCCCTCCAGTGCCGCCACCGAGCGCGGCTCGCGGCTCCACACCTCAAGGATAAAATCCGCTTCCTGATGCAGCGCCACTCGCGGCAGATGCAATTTTTCGTGGATCAGGTCATGAACCTGCCGCGCGTTCAGCGGGCAGCCATCGATGGGCGGACGCCAGTGACAGGCGAGGAACTGGCCGTCGGCAGTCAGGCAATCACTGGCCCGACGGATCACTTCTGTCAGATCTTCGCCATCGAGGTAGTAGCCGATCTCGCTAAATACGATCAGGTCGAATTTTTCCTCCGGCCAGTCGCCGGGAAGACGGTTTTGCCGCACTTCGGCATGATCGAACAGACTCAAACGCGTGCGCGCCAAGGTCACCGCCGCACTGGCGGTGTCGCAGCACAGCAGGCGATCACAGCGGCTGGCCAGTTCGGCGCTCAACTCGCCGTTGGCGCAGCCCGGTTCGAAGATTGCCCGGTAGTGCGGACGCGGCAGGGCAGCGAGAGTGATCGCGCGTTTGCGCTGCTCGTACCAGCGCTCACGGAACGCCCACGGGTCGTCATTGCCGGCAAACAGGCCATCGAAGTAGCGATCTTCGACACTCATAGAAACACCACTTCGAAGGGCTGTAGGAGGCGATCGAGCACATACGGCGCGAGCACCGGACCGAGTCCGGCGTCAGGATCGCCCTCCAGTTGACTGGCGAAGGCATGTACCGCGTGGCGCTTGCGCGCAACTTGCGCCGGCGTCAGGAGAATCTTGCGTGCGCGTTGCCACGGGACAAAGGCGTCTTCCGGGGTTGCCCAGTGCCAGGTCCACACCGGCAATTCATGGCAACTAGCACCGACGCGGCGGGCAGCTTCGGCACTGGCGCGGCCGACGGCTTCGTGGTCGCAATGACCGTCTTCACTCCACGTGGTGAACAGCACGTCATCGGGGCGCAGATGACGCTCGATGAAATTGACCAACTCTGCTTCCTGAGCGGCCACCTGGGTGTCGCTGAAGCCACCGCGCAGCCACTTCACGCGATGCATCGGCAAACCGAGGCGGCGTAACGCTTCGGCAGACTCCTGCGGGCGCACCACGCTCAGACGTTCGACCGGCCAACGACTGGAACCGGGGTGACTGGCGCTGCCGTCGGTGACTGAAATCAGCTGCAGAGGCCGTCCAGCAGCCGCGAGCAATTGCAGCAAACCGCCACAACCCAGCACTTCGTCGTCCGGGTGCGGCGCGATAATCACCGCCCGTGCGCCGGGTGGCACCAGACTGAGGATGTCGATGCTGTCCAGTTCCGCCAGATGCCGCGAAGCCTGCCATTGATGCAGGCTCGTACCCTGACCGACAATCGGATTGGTTTTCATAGCGCCCATGCCTCCGCGGATTGCCCGGCAACCATTTTCCCGAGCGCAGCCAGATCACGTTCGGCGTGACTCTGACGCAGGAACACCGGCAGGTCGGCGCTGAGCCGGGCAAAGTGCCGATCCTTGCAAAACGGCCCGGCGCCGAGGGCGCGACCGACCTCTCGCTGCACCTGTTCCGCCGACTGCTCGACCACCGCGCGGGCACGACGGGCGAGCAGTTCGGCGTTGTCCTCGGGGTGTGCATCGATGTGCAGGGCGCTGAAACGCAGGACATCGGCGGCCGCCTGCAAGGCACTGTCGACCGCGCCGAGATGGGCGAGGGCGTGCGGCTCCGGGCGTTGCTCACACTGTGCGCGCAACGCTTCGGCAATTTGCCTTGCGGCGCCGTACCAGCACGCCGCAATACCGATCCCGCCTTGCCAGAAACCCGGTCGTTGCAGATAGTCGCCGGGATTGCCGATGGCCTGTGCTTCGGCGCCGTCGAACAGCACCTCCACGCTGCCAGTGGCGGCCATGCCCACGGCTTGCCAGCCTTGCTCGGTGACGGTCACGCCCGGTTGGTCGAGGGCGACGGCCACCAGTTGTTGCTGGTCATCGGCATCCCACGCGGTGAGCAAGGCGTGGCTGAGCACGGCGGCCCCGGAGCACCACGCCTTGCGCCCGTGCAGCGCGACCATGTGCCCGGCCGGGCTGACCTTGACCCGCGCCTGCGGCGGTTCCGCCGCCCACATGCCCCACGTACTGCCCGGTGTCGGCGAACCGCCCAATTGCTCGATGATCGCCAGTGCGTCGGTATGGCCTTCGAACAGTTTGCACAAACCGAGGTCATGCCCAGCGACCTCAGCCAGACACTGAAAACGTTCCAGCGTGCGGCCACTGCCCGGCAACGGCAAACGATCCAGCCCGGCCTCGACCAGCGCCCGCAGACAATTGCCGAGCGCTACGGTGTGCGGATAATCCGCCGGACGCCGGGCGAGATAACGGTGCAGGTCCATATCAGTCTTCTTCATCACGTTGCAGTTCGAACAGCAGCAGCGAGCGCCCGGTGACCGAGTATTCGTGGCCGAAATCGAAGCGTTCCTGACCGCGAATCGACGGCTGATTGGTGTCGATCATGCAAGTCCAGAAGCTGCCTTCCGGCACTTCCGGCAAGGTGAAATTAACGATGTCGTGGTGGGCGTTGACCACCAGCAGCAGCGTCGCATCCGCACCCTTGCGGCGAATCCCGGTTTCCTGCGCGCGGCCGTCGAGCAACATGCCCAGGCAGCGGTTGTGCGCATCGTGCCAATGCTCGGTGGTCATCTCGGTGGCGTCGGGTGCCAGCCAGGTGACGTCCTTGACGCCGATGTCCTCGTTGTACTCACCAACCAGAAAGCGGCCGCGACGCAGGATCGGATAAGCCAGACGCAACTTGATCAGGCGCTTGACGAATTTCAGCAACGCCTTGCCGTCCTCGCTCAGGTCCCAGTTGACCCAACCGATCTCGCTGTCCTGGCAATAAGCGTTGTTGTTGCCGTCCTGGGTACGGGCGAATTCATCACCGGCGACGATCATCGGCGTGCCTTGAGCGAGCAGCAGGGTGGCGAAGAAATTGCGCATCTGCCGATGGCGCAGGGCATTGATTTCGGGATCGTCGGTCGGGCCTTCTACGCCATGGTTCCACGACAGGTTGTTGTTGCTGCCGTCCTGATTGTTTTCGTCGTTGGCTTCGTTGTGCTTGTCGTTGTACGACACCAGGTCGTTGAGGGTGAAGCCGTCGTGGGCGGTGATGAAATTCACCGACGAGTACGGCCGCCGTCCGCGCTGGTTGAACATCTCGCCGGAGGCGGTCATGCGACTGGCGAAGTCGGCAACCTGGCCGTCGTCACCTTTCCAGAACGCGCGCACGGTGTCGCGGAACTTGTCGTTCCATTCGACCCAGCCCGGCGGGAAGTTGCCCACCTGATAGCCGCCGGGGCCGCAGTCCCACGGCTCGGCGATCATTTTCACCTGACGCAGCACCGGGTCCTGACGGCAAGCGACGAGGAAGCTGTGACGCTCGTCGAAACCATCGTGATAGCGGCCGAGAATAGTCGCCAAGTCGAAACGGAAGCCGTCGACGTGCATCTCGCTGGCCCAGTAACGCAGCGAGTCGGTGACCATTTGCAGCACGCACGGATGGCTCAGGTCCAGCGTGTTGCCGGTGCCGGAATCGTTGATATAGAAGCGCTTGTCGTCCGGCATCAAACGGTAGTACGAGGCGTTGTCGATGCCGCGCATCGACAGGGTCGGACCTTGTTCGTTGCCCTCGGCGGTGTGGTTGTAGACCACATCGAGAATCACTTCGAGATTGGCTTCGTGCAGGTGCGCAACCATCTCCTTGAACTCGGCGATCTTGCCGCTGGCCAGATAACGCGGGTCCGGGGCGAAGAAGGCGATGCTGTTGTAGCCCCAGTAGTTGGTCATGCCTTTGTGCAGTAGATGCTGGTCATTGACGAAGGCGTGAATCGGCAGCAACTCGACGGTGGACACGCCGAGCTTGCGAATATGTTCGAGCACATCGTCGACCATCAGCCCGGCGAAGGTGCCGCGTACGTTCTCCGGCACCGAAGGGTGACGCATGCTGATGCCGCGCACGTGGGTTTCGTAAATGATGGTTTTGTCCCACGGCACGCTGACGCGATGGTCGTTGCCCCAGGTGTGCGCCGGGTCGATGACTTTGCACTTGGGCACGAACGGCGCGCTGTCGCGCTCATCGAAACTGAGGTCGGCGTCAGGGTGGCCGATGGTGTAGCCGAACAGCGCTTCCGACCATTTCAGTTCGCCGACCAATTGCTTGGCGTACGGGTCGATGAGCAGTTTGTTGTGGTTGAAACGATGACCGTTGGCCGGGTCGTAAGGGCCGTAAACGCGGTAGCCGTAAATCAGCCCCGGGTGCGCATCGGGCAGGTAGCCGTGGTAGATCTCGTCGGTGTATTCCGGCAGTTCGATGCGTTCGAGTTCGACTTCGCCGGCATCGTCGAAGATGCACAGTTCGACCTTGGTGGCGTTGGCGGAAAACAGAGCAAAGTTCACCCCCAGACCATCCCAGGTCGCACCGAGCGGGAAGGGCAGGCCTTCACGGATTCTCGACGGCTCGGCGTGCGCGGTGGGTTCGGCATTCTTTGGACGGGTCATGATTGCTCCTGCAAAACGGGTAATTTCTGGGCTTACACATCCCCCTGTAGGAGTGAGCCTGCTCGCCATAGCGGTCTATCAGGCGACATCGATGCTGAATGTCAGATCGCTATGGCGAGCAGGCTCACTCCTACAGGGGATTGGTGGGTTTCTTGAGGACGAGCGCGTCCTCGGTGGCGAGCGAACCCGCCACACGGTCATTCAGTTCAATCGTCGTTAAAGCGTCAGATCGCCGAAGGCTTCTTCGGCGCCCGAGGCTTTTTCTCAGCGGGCTTTTCACCCGGGGGAATCACTTTTGCAGCGCTGGCCGGTTTGGCTTTGGCCGCAGGTTTTGGCTTGGCGGCTGGGGCCTTGGTCTCACTAGTCTTGCCCGCGGCTTTGCTGCCAGCGGCTTTTGGCGGTTTCTTCGGCGCCAGCGCTTCGGCTTCAGCGAGTTTGCGCGCCATTTCCCAATGGCGCTCCTCGTGCCCTTCAGGCTTGCCTTCCGATTCCCAGATTTGATAGGCGAATTCGCGAATGCGTTTATCGTCGGTACTCATCGCAATGCTCCTGAACTGAACTCATGCTTGTGTTAAGTGTTGGATAAAGAGATTGACCGGGACATCCCCCAGCGCGTCGCTGATATTCAGCTCCCTGTTTTTTGTGACTGCGCTGCTTGAAAAAAGTCCCTTCAGGTTTGTTTCAGAGGCGGCGAACGGTAGAACCACCCGCGTGTCGCCCCAGCGCAGCGCATCGACTTGAGGTACAGCACCGTTTTCCAGCAGCTTTGCGCAACGGATCGGCACGATCACGATGGCCTGCTTGCCCTCGTACTCACGGGCAAACGCGAGCACGTTGTGCGCCTGACTGCCGAGCACTTCCAGGGCCTGGTAGTTGCCACGGCGGAACAGCTCGGCATGCTCGGCACGCAGGTTCAACACCTGGGCGATCAAGGCTTGCTTGATGCGCCCGTCACGCCAGTTCGCCAACAACTCCACAGGTGGCAATGGCTCCTGCAAGGCGTGTTTACGAGCGGCATAATCCACCGGCCGGCGATTGTCCGGATCGACCAGGCTGAAGTCCCAGAACTCATTACCCTGATACAAATCCGGCACCCCCGGCACGGTCATGCGCAGCAAGGTTTGCGCCAAGCCATTGAGGGCGCCGGCAGCGGCGATGCTGTTGACGGTCTTGCTTAGTGCGGCGCGCAGCAGCTCGCCTTCTTCACCGGTGAGGAGTTTTTCGGTGAATGCCTGCGCGGCGTTTTCATAGGCTTCGTTAGGCGCACTCCAACTGCTTTGCAACTTGGCTTCACGCAGGGCTTTCTGTTGCCATTGCCAGATGCGTTTGGCGTAATCGGCGAACCCGGCCTGATCGTCATCGCGCAGTTGCAGCGGCCAACTGCCCAGTAACGCTTGATAGAGGATCAGCTCATCGCCGCTCGACGGCATCTGATCGTCAACGCGCACCGGGCGGGCGAGGGCGCGCCACAGTTCGATCTGCTCGGCGTACCAGTGGCTGCGCTCACTGAGCACGGCCAGACGCGCGCGGGTGTCTTCGCCGCGTTTGTGATCGTGGGTCGCGGTGGCCAGCAAGTTGTCGGGGAACTCGTCCAGCCGTTGCTGATTGACCGCATGAAAGTCGCTGAGCGGGGCGCTGAACTGCTCGGTGTTGTAGCCGACGTCATTGCGTGACAGCAGCACCGCCGAGCGATACAGCGCGGTGTCCTCAACGGCTTTGGCCGCCGCCGGTGAGGTCAGTTGCTGAAAACGCACACAGGCATGTTTGAGGATCTTGCGTGAACGCCCGCGCGGTTTGCGCCGCCATGGCGTGCCACCTAGCCAAGCGGCAACGCAGTCGAGCACCGGCCAATCGGCTTCGCTCAGCGTTTGCCGGGCCCCGTCCATGGCCTGCTGGAAAAACACCTCGTCCTGCTCGGAGCGACCCATGGCGCTGATGTACGTGCGATACACCGGGAAATGCACGATCAGCGCCTGCAACACCCGGCGGATCGCACCCAGCGTCAAATCGCGTGTCATCAGGTCATCGCGGGCGACCTGCAGCAGAGCCTGGGCGACGCTTTCGCAATCACTGGCCAGCGAACCGTTGAGGATCTGCTGACGCGCCAGTTGCGCTTCTTCGATGAATGCGGCCGGGCGTTCGGTGCGCCGTTGCCAGAGATCACCGAGCACGTATTCGCCATCCGGATCATGTTGCAGCAGCGACAACTGGTTCATGAATTCATAACCGGTGGTGCCGTCCACCGCCCAGTCGCGGTGCAGGGTTTCGCCGGCGCCAAGGATCTTCTCGACGTAGATCGGCAAATGCCTGCCCGGTGCCAGCAGATCAACCCGGCGGCGCAGTTTGCGGCAGTAACCACGCGGATCGGCGAGGCCGTCGATGTGGTCGATGCGCAAACCGTCGACCAAGCCTTCGGCGATCAACTGGAAGATTTTGCCGTGGGTGGCTTCGAATACCGCCGGACGTTCGACGCGCAAACCGCCGAGTTGGTTGATATCGAAAAAGCGCCGCCAGTTGATGTCATCCGCCGCCGTGCGCCAGCTCGCCAGGCGATAGCTTTGGCGTTCCAGCAACTGATGCAGTTTGTCGAAGCCTTCTTCGCTGCTCGAATCGTAATGCTTCAGGTTGTTCTGGATCGCTTCGAGGATCTGCGGATCAATCGCCAACTGGCGCAATTCTTCTTTCAGCGGAATCGCCAGCGAATGGGCATCGGTCTGATAGCTGAGGGAACTGAAGCGATCGGCCAGCGCCTTCAACGTTTCCTCGGACCTGAGCAATTCACCGTAATCGTTCGGGCAGATCGGGAAGTGATGGTCGTAATGCTCGACATGGAAACTGCCTGTCTGCGCATTGAACTGCAGTTTCAGCGTGCCTTCCTGCAAGGCCACACCGTAATCGCTGCCAAGAAACGGTAGCAGCAATTGGCCTTCCATCAACGGGTCCGGCGAGTGCCATTGAATGTCGAAGAACTCGCCGTAAGGGCTCAGTCGCCCCCATTCCAGCAGGTCGAGCCACCACGGGTTGTCGTTGCCACCGACGGCCATGTGGTTGGAGACGATGTCGAGGATCAGGCCCATGTTGTGTTCACGCAGGGCGCCGACCAAGCGCCGTAACGCCGGCTCGCCGCCGAGTTCCGGGTTGACCTGCGTCGGGTCGACCACGTCGTAGCCGTGCATCGAGCCGGCCCGCGCCGCGAGCAGCGGGGAGGCATAAATATGGCTGATGCCGAGCCGGGCGAAGTACGGCACCAGTGGCACGGCTTGTTCAAGGGTAAAACCCTTATGAAATTGCAGGCGCAGTGTTGCGCGCAGGGGCTGGATAAGCGCTTGATTCATTGGTCACGCTCGGCAGCCTGAAGACGCGCGCACGCGAGTAGTTCCAGACGTCGCGCCGCATCCGCGCCATCGAGCAGCGCCTCACTGGTGCCGGGCAAGCGCCGTGACCAGTTTGGATGGGTGTCGATGGTGCCCGGCAGATTCGCTTGTTCGTTGATGCCTAGCGCATCTTCCAGCGGCAACAGCACCAGAGGGGCACGGGTGTGTCCGAGGAAACGCACCGCGGCATCGACCACTTGATCGGCCTCGTGGGATTCCTCGCGAAAATTCTGCGGGTCCTGACTCAAGGCGCTGCGCAAACCTTCGCGTTCACGCTGGCGGTGCTGGCGCCATTCGATTTCACCGTTGGCATCGACAAACCCCAAGCGCGCATTCCAGTCGATATCGCGGCCATGCCACCAGCCGTTGAGCGTCGGCAGGTCGTGGGTGCTGGTGGTGGCCAATGCGTTGTCCGGCCAGTCGAGAATCGGCTTGAAGTAAGTGTTGTCCTGCTCGAACAGCAGCACGCGCATGCCGAGCATCGAGCGGGCGATAAGTTTTTCACGCAAGCCATCGGGCACGGTACCGAGGTCTTCACCCAGGACAATCGCTTGATGGCGATGGGATTCAAGGGTCAGTAATCGCAGCAAGTCGTCGACCGGGTAATACAGATAGGCGCCATCGGCAGGTACTGCGCCGTTGGGGATCACCCACAAGCGTTGCAGGCCCATGACATGGTCAATGCGCAGGCCGCCGGCGTGGGCGAAGTTGGCGCGCAGCATGTCGATGAAGGCGCGAAAACCATTGCGGATCAGGCCCTCGGGGGAGAACGCGGAAATGCCCCAACCCTGGCCCGAGCGATTGAGAATGTCCGGCGGTGCGCCCACGGTCAGCGAGGCGAGCAGTTCATCCTGAAAACTCCAGGCCTGACTGCCAGCACCGTCGGCGCCCACCGCCAGATCGGCGATCAGGCCAATGCCCATGCCGGCGCTGCGGGCGGCGGTTTGCGCACGTTCCAGGCAACGGTGGATCAGCCATTGGCAAAAAGCGAAATAGCCAATGCGTTCGGCGTATTCTTCGGCAAACGCTTCGAGCGCTGCACCGCGTGGGTCGTGCCAGTGTTCTGGCCATTGCCGCCAGTCGAGGTTTTCGCCACGGGCGGCGCGCATTTCCTGAATAGCTTCGAAACGGCAGTGATTTTCCAGTGCTTCGCCACCGGCGTGGCGGAAACTGGCGAAGTCCGGGTGCAGCGGGTGGTCACCAGCGATGAAACCTTCGTACAACGCTTGCAAGAGTTTTTGCTTGGCGTCGGCGGCGCTCGGCCAGTCGATCAGTGTCAGGTCTTCCAGTTGCGCGAACTGCTCGGCCAGGCCGGCCGCGTCGATCGCATCACGCAAGGCGCGCTCACCAAGAATGGTCCCGGGTGCCGCGTACAGAGAATTGAGGAACAACCGACTGGATGGCGAATAAGGGCTGTAGCGTCCGGTATCGGCGCTGAACATGGCGTGCAGCGGGCTGATCGCCAGGGCATCGGCGCCGCGCTCACCGGCCACGCGGACCAGATCTTCCAGTGCTTGGGTATCGCCGAAACCGCCGTCGCCGGCGCGGCGCAAGGCATACAGTTGCGCACTCAGGCCCCAGACGCGGGGAATCGGATTATCCACCGCATCGCCGACGCTGAAGCAGCGCTCCGGGGCCACGGCCAGGGTGAAATACTGATCGCTGATGTGCACCTGTTGATAGCCGACCGGGATCAGTCCCGGCAGTATCGCTTCAGAGTCGAGTTTCAGGTTCAGCCGCGAGCCGTCTTCAAGGTGGATTTCACACGGCGTCTCCGGCGCGAAGTACCGCGCCAGATCCACGCCGACCCCGACATCGGCGGTCAACAGCGGCGGCAGGTGGCGGTCTTGTTGAACGGCTTGCAGTTCCAACAGGCTGGCGTCGATTTCCTGCGCCGTGCTGGCCGGGTGGCCGAGGCCGATCAGGACATTGCGCAGCACCGCCGGGGCGACTTTTTGCGGGCGGCCGTTGGCGTCGATCCAGTCGACGGCAAGGCCGGCTCGGCTGGCAAGAATTTCCAGTTGCGCATCGCTCATAGGCGCTCTCCATCCAGAGGTTGCAAAGGGGTTGCGGCCGTGAGGCTGACAAGCGCGCAATACGCGGGCAGTTCGCCCGATTCCGACAGATCGGCGGTGGATGGCTGCTGAAACAACCACACGGCCTCGGTCTGTGGAGGGTTGACCACTGGCGTGTCGCTGAGGTTCAGGTCAATTCGCAGCTCGCTGCCATTGCCCAGCCGCCAGCGTGCGCTGACCGCGCCGTAACCGAGCATATGGGCGCCGAGGGCCTGAGTGCCGGACAGATGGGGAATGATGTATTGATGGCGAAATTGCAGGAGCTTTTGGTACAGCGCGAGGGTTTCCTGCTGTTTTGCGCTGCCGTTGCCGATCAACCTTGGCTGTGAGGCGTGGAAAGTTTTTTCGCCATTCGGATCGGGAATCTGCTCACGTTTGTGCGGGTCGGCAAAGGCGCTGAATGCGGCAAATTCATTGCGCCGGCCCTCACGCACCAACTCGGCCAGTTCGCCGTGGTGACTGGTGAAAAACAGGAATGGCTGCTCGGCGGCAAACTCATCGCCCATGAACATCAGCGGAATCATCGGCGACAGCAGCAACAACACGGTCGCTGCCTGCAAGGCGCGCGGATCGGCCAGATGATGCAGGCGTTCGCCGAACGCGCGGTTGCCGATCTGGTCGTGGTTTTGCAGGAACAGCACAAACGCCGTGGACGGCAGGTGTTCGCTAGGCTCGCCGCGCGGCTCGCCATGGCGGGTGATGTGTCCCTGAAAGACAAACCCCTGACTCAGGCAGCGCACCAATTGTTCGGTGGGTTGCGCGGCGTAATCGGCGTAATAGGCG
The DNA here is from genome assembly GCF_949767675.1 of Pseudomonas sp. IT-P395. NCBI lineage: Bacteria > Pseudomonadati > Pseudomonadota > Gammaproteobacteria > Pseudomonadales > Pseudomonadaceae > Pseudomonas > Pseudomonas sp. IT-P395. The sequence continues at coordinate 271,298 of NZ_CATKPW010000061.1, read as the reverse complement.
TCGGTTTCGCCGGTGAGCAGGACGTGCAAGGCGTTATGACCGTCGTCATTCCACTGCGCGTCGTAGTCGTATTCGAGCAGGCTCGACTGGTTGAGTTCGTTTTCCACAGTTAGCCAGACATGCCGGCTCGGGTCGATCTGCGCGCGGATACGCTGGGCCATCTCGGTGAGGAAGTCCGGGTCTTCGATGGCATGCACCGCGTCCAGGCGCAAACCGTCGAAGCGGTATTCGAGCAACCACATCAAGGCGTTTTCGATGAAAAACTCGCGCACTTCGTCGCGACGAAAATCGATCGCCGCGCCCCACGGAGTGTGTTTGTCTTCGCGGAAAAAGCCTTTGGCGTAACGATGCAGGTAATTGCCGTCGGGGCCGAAGTGGTTGTAAACCACGTCGAGAATCACCGCCAGACCATGACCGTGGGCGCTGTCGATCAGGTGTTTGAGTTGTTCCGGCGTGCCGTAGGAGGCTTGCGGGGCGTAGGGCAAAACACCGTCGTAGCCCCAATTGCGTTCGCCGGGGAATTGCGCCAGCGGCATCAGTTCGATGGCGGTGATGCCCAAGCCTGCAAGCCGCGCCAGATGTTGTTCGACTTCAGCGAAACCCCCGAGCGCACCGACGTGCAACTCGTAGATCACCGCTTCGCTCCATGGCCGACCGTGCCAGGCCGTGTGTCGCCATTGATAGGCCAGCGGATCGACCACCACACTGTGGCGGTCAAGGTCGCCGTCCTGTGCCCTGGAGGCCGGGTCGGGCACCTCCAGTTCGCCGTCGATGTTATAGCGGTAGCGGGTGCCCGCCGGACAGCGGGCCTTGATCACAAACCAGCCGTCTACCTGAGGCAGCATCGGCAGCGACTGGCCGCTTTCAAGTTCGACACTCACGTAAAACGCATCCGGCGCCCATAGCGCAAATTGCGTGTGTTCGGCGTCCAGCATGATCGCGCCGTGGGGCCAGGTTTCAGTAGACCGTAACGGCATCGTGGTGAACCTCCCTGGTTATTTGTGGTGAGCTTTACCCAGCGCCTTGGCGACCAGTTGTTCGTAGAGTTCGGCGTACGGTTCGACCGCTTTGCACCAGTTGAACGGCGCAGCCATCGCCCGGCAACGCATGGCATTGAGCAGTTCGGGGAAGGCGAACACCTTGAACGCGCGGCTCAGGGCTTCCTGATAGCTTTCAGCGGTGGATTCGTCGAAGAGAAAACCGGTGACGCCGTTTTCAATGGTGTCGGCCAACCCGCCGGTATTGCGTGCGACCGGCAGCGAGCCGAAGCGCTGGGCATACATCTGGCTCAAACCGCAAGGCTCGTAACGCGAAGGCATCAGCAGGAAATCGCTGCCGGCAAACATGCGTCGGGCGTCGGTTTCGTTGAAGCCGATGCGCACGCCGATCTGGCCTGGGAAGCGCAGGGCCAGTTCGCGCATGGCTTGTTCTTCTTCAGGTTCGCCCCGACCGATAATGGCGATCTGGCCACCGTTTTTTACGATGTACTCGGATACCGCGATCGTCAGGTCCAGACCTTTTTGATAGACCAGTCGCGACACCACGGCGAACAGCGGGCCTTCTGAGTCATTCAATTCAAATAATTCACGCACATGCGCAGCGTTGACCGCTTTACCTTCCCAGTCACCAATGGCAAACGGCGCGAACAGGTGCGGATCGGTGGCGGCGTCCCAGCTCTCGTCGATGCCGTTGGGGATGCCGCTAAGTAAACCTTGCTGGGTCTTGGCGGCGAGAAAGCCGTCGAGGCCGCAGCCGAAATCCGGGGTGGTGATTTCTTGCGCGTAAGTGGCGCTGACCGTGGTGATATGGCTCGAATACGCCATGCCGGCCTTGAGGAATGACATCTTGCCGTAGAATTCCATGCCTTCCTGTTGCAGGGCATGGGTGGGAATACCCAGCTCGGGGCAGGAGCCGAGGCTGGTCACGCCTTGATAGGCGAGGTTGTGAATGGTGAACAGGGTCGGCGTGCGCTGCCCGCGCCAGTGCATATAGGCCGGGGCGAGACCGGCCGGCCAGTCATGGGCATGCACCAGATCCGGGCACCAGTGAATTTGTGCAAGGTTGGCGGCGATGTCGGCAGCAGCCAGACCCAAACGGGCGAAACGAATGTGGTTGTCTGGCCAGTCGCGGCCGTTGTTGGCGCCGTAGGGCGAGCCTTCGCGCTCGTACAATTCGGGGCAGATCAACACGTAGATCACCAGACCGTCCGGCATGTCCATGCGGCCGATCTTGCACGGTGGTAGCGCGGCATGGCCGCCAAGTTCGCCGATGATGTGGATCGGGTTCTCGCTGTGCATCACTTGCGGGTAGCCGGGGATCAACACCCGCACATCGTGCAGATGAGCCATGGCGCGGGGCAGGGCGGCAGACACGTCACCCAGGCCGCCGGTCTTGACCAGATCGGCAATTTCCGAGGTAACAAACAACACTTTTTTCTTGTTGGGGTTCTGGCTCGCTACTGGAGTCAGCGTTTTGGTGCCGGGGACGTTGATCTGTCGGCTGCCGGGAACACTGACGGTGCTCGATTCACCAACCGCCTGCTGAGCACGCTCTCCCTGAATATCCAATGCCGCACTGATCATATGAATCTCCCGTCTCGTTGATCTGATTCTTGTCTTGAACAAGCGATGTCCATGGCCAAGTCCTGTGGCCGGGCGCAAACGCGCCACGCATCGGTGAGCAAACGCTACCCAACACGCGCAAGCAGAATGGGTGATTGGGCCGTTGCAAGGATTGCACCAGTCGCTTTGGCCCTGTCTTTCTGATGACCCGTCGCCGCGCGCAAAAGTTTCGACTTTTTTTCGGCAATGTGACTGGTCGGTTTTACCCCGCGAAAGTCAGTCTAGGCCAGATCCTAGAGCGGGCCAGAGCAAATGGGTAAATTGTTCGACAATCGGTTGGCTGTCAGCACCAACCTTGCTTTTGAGGAGCAAACGCACCGACGAAGTGCAGGTTTTTCTGCGAGGGAGGGCCAAAACGGTGACTGGACGGTCACGATTTTGTGCTAGCGGGAAGGGCGGTTGCACTGTTGTGGTGCGGGCAGTTTGTTGATCGGCTGACACAGACAACACCTGTAGGAGCTGCCGAAGGCTGCGATCTTTTGATTTTGCGTTTAAAAGCGAAGATCAAAAGATCGCAGCCTTCGGCAGCTCCTACAGTGGGGGTCAATTTAACGCACGAATTGGATTACCAGCCGCCCATCCCTGAATATCCTCGATCATCTGCGAAAAGAACTGTTCATAGTTCTGCCGACTGACATACCCCACATGCGGAGTCGCCAAGACATTGTCGAGTGTGCGAAACGGGTGCATGTCCGGCAACGGCTCGTGTTCGAACACATCCAGCGCTGCCCCGGCGATGTGCTGTTTCTGCAAGGCCTTGATCAGCGCCGCTTCATCGACAATCGGCCCGCGCGCGGTGTTGACCAGCAGCGCCGTCGGCTTCATCCAGCCCAGCGCCTGCGCATCGACCAGCCCGCGACTGCGCTCGCTGAGCACCAGATGCACCGACAACACATCGGCCTGCTCGAACAGTTCCTGCTTGTTCACGTAGGTCACGCCAACCTGCTGCGCCCGTTCGGCTGTGAGGTTTTCGCTCCAGGCGATGACCCGCATGCCGAACACCTGACCGAACTGCGCAACGCGCTGGCCAATACTGCCGAGACCGAGAATGCCGAGGGTCTTGCCATGCAGATCGCCGCCCAGTCCTTGCTGCCAATGACCGGCGCGCAGGGCATTCGCCTCATTCACCAGATTGCGCGTGGCCGCCATGATCAGCGCCCAGGTCAACTCCGGGGCGGCGTGCTTGTAACTGTCGGTGCCGCAGACCTTGATCCCCAGCCTGGCGGCCGCTTGCATATCCAGCGCTGCGTTGCGCATGCCGCCGGTGACCAGCAACTTGAGATTGGGCAAACGCTTGAGCAAGTCTTCGTCGAACCGCGTGCGCTCGCGCATCACGCAAATCACCTGGTAGCGGCCCAGCCGTTCGGCCAGTGTGGCGTTGTCGGCCGGGTAATCGTGTTCAAAGGTCACTTCACCGAGGCTATCGAGCACTGACCAGTCGACCACGTCGCGGGCCACGTCCTGCCAGTCATCGATCACTGCAATCTGTACCGCCATCAGCCTTACCTCATCAACGCACGGGATTGGATGTATTCAGCCAGTCGAGCAGGGCCTTGTGGAACTGCGCCGGTTCTTCCATTTGTGGCGCGTGGCCCATGCCGGGAAACTCCACCAGCGTCGACTGCGGGATCAGCTTGGCAACCTGTTTGCCAAGCACTTCATAGTGGCCGATTTTCGCCTTCACCTCAGGCGGTGCGAGGTCCTTGCCGATGGCTGTGGTGTCTGAGGTGCCGATCAGCAGCAGGGTCGGCATCTTCAAGTCCTTGAACTCGTAGTACACCGGCTGGGTGAAAATCATGTCGTAAATCAGCGCCGAGTTCCACGCCACTTGCGTCTTGCCCGGGCCTTTGCTCAGGCCGGCGAGCATGTCTACCCAGCGGTCGAATTCCGGTTTCCAGCGGCCGTCGTAATAGGTGGTGCGCTCATAGTCGCGAATGCCCTGGGCGCTGACTTTCAGCTCGCGCTGATACCACTGATCCACGGTGCGATAGGGCACGCCGAGGGCCTTCCAGTCTTCCAGACCGATCGGGTTGACCAGTGCCAGTTGCTCGACCTGCTCGGGAAACAGCAAGGCGTAACGGGTGGCGAGCATGCCGCCGGTGGAGTGGCCGAGCAGGGTGGCTTTTTGAATGCCCAGCGCTTTGAGCAACTGCTGAGTGTTGGTCGCCAGTTGCTGGAAGCTGTACTGATAATTGTCGGGTTTGCTCGAGGTGCAGAAGCCGATCTGATCCGGCGCGATCACCCGGTAACCGGACTCGCTCAAGGCCTTGATCGAACTGTCCCAGGTGGCTGCGCAAAAATTCTTGCCATGCATCAGCACCACGGTGCGGCCATTGGCCTTGCCGTGAGCGGCGACGTCCATGTAACCCATCTGCAGGGATTTACCCTGGGACTGAAAGGCAAAGTGTTTAAGCGTGTAAGGGTATTCGAAGCCTTGCAGCTCCGGGCCATAGGCCGGGCCTTCCGGCGCGGCTTCGCTTGGCGTTGCGGCCTGTGCCGACAGGGGCAGGGCGGCGCAAAGAAACAGGCCGGGTAGCCAACGGGAAAACATGACAGACATAAGGTCAAACTCCGTTTGAAATCGGCCGATGCTGGAATGACTGGATTATGCCGACGTTAAACCAGGCAATCACCGCGCCTGATCGTTCAACCCAGCCAGCCCAGCGTCAGCAAGGCCAGCACACCATAGCGTGCAGCTTTGGCCAGGGTAACGATCAATAAAAACCGCCCGAGCGGTTCACGCATGACGCCGGCAATCAGTGTCAGCGGATCGCCAACGATCGGCAACCAGCTCAGCAGCAACGACCAGTGGCCGTAACGCTCATAGTGTTTGCGCGCCCGGGCCATGTGCGCGGGGCTGACCGGAAACCAGCGCCGATCCCGAAAGCGCTCGATGCCACGGCCCAGCCACCAGTTGACCAGCGAACCGAGTACGTTGCCCAGCGTCGCCACGGCGAGCAGACCCCACAGCCAGTAGCGTTCGCTGACGATCAAACCGACCAGCAATGCCTCGGACTGCAGCGGCAACAGGGTCGCTGCACCGAACGCGGCAAAGAACAGCCCGAAGTAGGCGGCGCCGATCAATGGGCCGGGTAGTCCGCCACGACGACGTCAGCGCCATTCTTCTTCAGGCCGATAACCTGATAAGCATCGCTCATGCCGTCCATTTCCATGCCCGGCGAACCCATCGGCATACCCGGTGCGGCGACGCCGAGCAGGTCGTCACGCTTGCTCAGGGCCAGCACTTGTTCTGCCGGCACATGACCCTCGACGAATTTGCCGTTGATGATTGCGGTGTGGCACGACGCCAGGCGCGGCGGTACGCCATGTTGTTGCTTGAAGCTGCTCATGTCGCTTTCGACGTGGTCTTCGACCTTGAAACCGTTGGCTTCGAGGTGGCTGATCCATTTTTTGCAGCAGCCGCAATTGGCGTCACGATGGACTTCGATGGGGATCAGATCGGCGGCTTGCGCCAGGGAGGAAATGAACAGGGCGCTCAGGGCGACCAGACGCAGGTGGGTACGCATAGCGGATTCTCGGCTCGGGTGACGATCAGAAAAGAACGCATTTTGACCGGTTTTTGCCGCCTGGCATCAACGCAATGTTTCCAGTTGTTGCGAGACGGGCTGGCAGGATGATCGTAGATCAAGGCTGACAGGTTGCTGAGCGCGAGATGACAAAGTTGTCAGGTGGCAATTGTGTGAACACCGTCGAACCTTGTGGGAGCGAGCCTGTTCACGAAGGCAGTGTGTCAGGCACTGGATGCAGTGACTGAAAGGACGCTTTCGCGAGCAGGCTCGCTCCCACAGGGGTTATCTGGTTTGCAGAAATTCCTGCATGAATCAGCGGACTTTGAAGCGCCCCATGATCGCGCTCACCCGGCTGTTGGCTTCGAGTAACTGATGGGTATTCAGTTCGCTGGCTTTGCCGCTCTGCACCAGCTCATCGACCATGTGACGGATCTGCACCATGCTGCGGTTGATCTCTTCGGTCACGGCGCTTTGCTGCTCGGCGGCAGTGGCGATCTGGGTGCTGAGGCTGTTGATGTGGCTGACCGAACCGGCCATTTCATCCAGACCGGAATTGACCCTTGCAGTGGCGTCGGCAGCCGACTGGCAACTGGCCTGGGTGTTTTCCATGGCGCTGACCGACGAGCTCACGCCTTGCGTCAGACGCGTCAACATCTCGTTGATTTCCGAAGTGCTCGCCTGCGTGCGTGCGGCGAGGGCGCGGACTTCATCGGCAACCACGGCAAACCCACGGCCCTGTTCACCGGCGCGCGCTGCTTCGATTGCGGCGTTGAGCGCCAACAGGTTGGTCTGCCCGGCAATCGCACCGATCACCCCGAGGATTTCAGTGATGCGCTGAGCGTCCTGCTGCATGTTTTCGACTTTGTGTGTGGCACTGGCCACTTCATCGATCAGCGCCACGACGCTGTTGGTCGCTTCGCCCACGACCACGCGGGAACGGTCGGCGTTTTCGTTGGCGCGCTGGGTGAACGCGGCAGTTTCGGCGGCATTCTGCGCAACGCTTTCTGCTGTCGAACTCATCTCGGTGATGGCGGTAACGGTCTGATCGGTTTCCGAGGCATGACGCAGCAGGATCTGGCTGGTGTGCGCCGAGGTGCGTTGCAGGTTGTCGAGGCTCGATGCCATGGCGCCGGTGGCTTGGGTAACTTCGCCGATCATGTTTTGCAGGTAGGCAATAAAGGTGTTGACCGAGTGACCGATGGCGCCGAGTTCATCTTCAGCGCGAATGGTAATGCGCCGGGTCAGGTCGGCATCGCCGCTGGAGAGCAAATCGATGTTGGCTTTCAACGCTTTCATGCGCTGCACCAATTGGCGAATCGCGTAGACCTGCAGCAGCACCAGCAGAATCACCAGCGGAATCTGCAACAGGCTCAGGGTGCTGAGGACGTCATCACGCTGGGCCGTGAGCATTTTCGTTGGCAGGGCGGTGGCGAGGAACCACGGCGTGCCTTCAATCGGGCGCATGAAGAAGGTGCTGGCTTCGCCGTTGTTATCGAACTCGATGCGCTGCGCTTGATCGCGGTTCTGCAACGCGGCTTTGACCTGGCTGGCGAAGGTCGACGTGCCGGCCAGTTCGCTGATGTTCTTCAGCACGATCGGGCCACTGATGCGCGAGCTGTTACTGATGATCTTGCCGTCGGCCTCAATGATCAGCATTTCGGCGTTGAGGTCTTTTTCCTTGCGCGCCACTAGATCGTTGAAGAAGCCGAGGGTGACGTCAATGGTCGACACGCCCCACGCGCTACCGTTTTTCTGGATGGCCATGGCGCAGTTGGTGCGCGGCTCGGCGCTGGCGTCATCCTTGTAAGCCGCCGCCCAGGCGCATTGGCCACGCGGTGTGGCCATGCCGCCCTTGTACCAGCTCTGGTCGTAATAGTTGGGGGCTGCGTCACTGTTCCAGAATGTATTCACCGCCAGTTTGCCCGAGGCATCGCGGTGCCAGAACGTGCTGAATTTGTTGCGCCCGGCTTCACGTTGCCCCGGCAAAGGCCAGATCCCGCCGCCGAATACTTTCAGCTCTGCGTACTGATCGACCAGACCTGGCAGCACTGTGTCGATGGCGGCGCTGTCGAGCAGCGGGATGGTTTGGGTGATGCTGCGCTGTTGCGCCTGCACTTTGTTCAACTCGCCCTGAATCTGCTCGGCGACTTCGGCAATGCGGTTGAGGACGACTTGTTCTTCTGTATGACGCAGCTTGGGGGCGACGAGTTGGCTGATGCCGACCACGGTCAACACCGACAACAGCAGGATGAACAGAACCAGAAACAGCGTGTAGCGAGCCTGAATAGTGCGGAATGCGGGCATGGAGACCGGTCCTTGAGCAGCGTTTCTTATTAGGGGCAGGGATAAAACAGTGCGGGTATTCACAGCGTATCGTCGTTGCGACGGGAAGCTTTAGGTACTTGCGTCCTAAAAAACCTGGGCGCCGATGACTGGTCGGTATCGGGTTCGATACACAAGCGCTGGTCATCGCCTGCGACTGGTTGAAAAAGCCATTTTCATTTCATTGTGATGACAGCTCTGGGTCAGGGTTTGCGGCGCGTTGCGCTTTTGTATCGAGAATGTACGATAATTGTAAAAAAGTGCAGAAAGAGGTTGGTGCCATCAGTTCGCCCGCCGATACTCGCGCCCATTAATGCCGTTCAACACGGATATTTTTTATGTTCATTTCACAGGGAGTCTTCTCATGACGATCGGTATTGTCGGCGGCTGGGAGAGCAAAGCAGGCGTTATGGTTCGTAACACCGGCGCGAAAAAACAAGTGGCCCAGAGCATCAAAGTGCAGCAGATGCTGACCAAGGTCGGCACCAATCCCACCGCGCTGAATACCGCTGAAATGGACAAGCAGGGCATGCGCAAGGCCATCAAGGGCTTTGATCCTGCGAATGTTTCGGTAAAACAATTGGGAAATCTGAGCGAGATGCTGCGCAGCCGCGGGCTGATCTCAGAGATCACTTCGTTTACCTTGAAGAACGCCGGTGACAAGTTCGACCGTTTTGGCGTGACCAAAGATATCGATGCCAAATTCAACGCCCTGGAGTATTTCGCGACCCAGCTCGACGCCATTCAGAACAATGGCCTCAATGGCAACGCTTACGGCCAGAGTCTGATTCCAGAGTTCAAGAAAGCGATCTATGTTCTGCAGAACCTCAAGACCTACGGTGAAGGCAACGCCGCGAAACCGGTCGATGAAGGTGTCAAAGCCAAAGCTTGAGGCTGACCGTTTAGCCCGCTCAGCGCTTGAACGGGCTGGTTGATGTGCAAGAACCCGGCAACGCCTCGCTTCAGCGTGCTGCGACGTGTTGTTGAGCCTGATTATGCAGTCGTTGCAGGTGTGGGCAGCGCAGCTCCAGCGATCGGGCGCAATAGCCCCGATGAAACAACGCCAACCATCCAGCGCCCCGTTCATTCGGGGCAATCCCGGTAAAGACGAAGCCCATTGCCGAGAGGCTGTCCACGGCGCTGGCGAAACCGGTTGCCAGCCTGAGTCTGATCGAGACCATCCAGTGTTCAGGCAGTCGTCGTAGCTGTTGAAGCAAGCCGGCGTCGAGTTTCTTCAGCACCACGTCATAACGCCCGAAAGCGTGTTCGATCTGCATCGGCGGCCCCACCCAGGGTGCTTCTTTTTCCTGCACCCCGTGTACCTCGCACAAATGCTCCATGAATTCGCGACAGCTTTGTGGCCACGGCAATGCCGGGAGCGGGCGGCGGTAGCCATCGATAGGGGTGTAGCCGATGACAATCGACTCCGGCAGTGCTTCGCCAAACGGCGAGGGCACATAGTCGAGCAATAACCCACTGCTGCAAAAGCCGAGCCGGTCAGCCATGCGTTGGGTATAGGCGTGCTGCGTCACCTGTTTGATGGTTACACCATGGCAACCCAGCGCCTGCGCATGGATCAACAATCGAATGCCCAACTGGGTGGCGATGTTCTGCCCGCGGGTCGACGGATGGACCACGCTCAACGCCAGTTCTGCCGTATGCGATCCCGCGTTTCTGCACAACGTGGCGTGGCCGAGGATTTTTTTTCCGGATTCCGCCACCAGTGAATGCCATCTCCCATCGCCATGGTTCTGGTTGATCATCAACGGCAAATACACGTGTGGCTGTACGTAATGGTCGCCATAGATTTCCCGGAACAAACGGCTGACGGCTCCGGCATCGGAGCGGCGATAGCTGCGCAGCGTCACGTTGTCCATGGGCGTTGCTCCGGACGTGGGGCGGCGTAGTCGCGAAGGTCGACGACGCGTTGGCGTTTGCCGGAGCGCGGATGACGAGCGAGCTCATCGGCTGTGCAATAGGCGACCTGCAGCTCAAGCTGGCCATCAGCGCAGAGTTGTGCGATCAGCGGATAACGCTCGATCAAGGCGTTGTGCAAGGCTGTGCTGGCCTGAGTCGTTTCGGGTTTCAACACCTCGGGCACCCATTTCAGACACACGATATCGACGTTTGCCGATTGGCTGATCACCAGTTGCCAGTCGTCGCTGACCGTGTTGCGCTGAATGATTGTGTCGATGTCGTCGATCAGCAGGGTCAGGCTGCTGACCCGTACGCGCTGACTGCTCATGCTGCGACCCATCAAGGCAAACTTGCGCATGCTCGCCGTGGCCGGTTCTCGCCAGCAGGCGAGATCACCCACGGGGTAACGGATCAATGGCATAAGCCGGCGGGTGAGGTTGGTGATCAGCAGGCGTCCGGTGCGATCGCATTCTTCAATCACTTCACCGGTGTGTTCATCGATAATTTCCAGCACGCTGTGGCTGGCGAGCATGCGGTGTTCGCCCAAGGCACAATCGCGGCTTGTGGCGCCGATGAACCCCGCGTCGACACTGGCGTAGCCGATGGAAGCGATCCGTGCGTTGGGGAACACTCGGTGCAACATCTGCAATTGCCCGGCGAACAGGCTCTCGCCGCCGTAAAGCACGCTTTCGACCTCGGCCAGAGTTTGCCCCTGGCGCTCCAGCACGCTGGCGAACGTCAGCAATTGCGCAGGCACGCCGGCCAGCACATTGATTCGGTGCTGGCGGATAGAGTCAGTCAGCAGTGTAAAGTCGACGTCGCCGGTGAAGGGGTATTCGGTAATACCTGACGTTTCGTGTGCCAACGCGTCGTGGATAAAGATGAAACTGGCATACAGATCGCCGACAAAAAACAGATTTGCAACCCGGTCTCCCGGATTGAGTTGGCTCGCCAGATGGCGACCGAAGTCGCGCACAAGTGTCTGCCACTCCTCACGGGTGAATACCGAAAGTTTACCCGCGCTGGTGGTTCCACCGGTCTTGAACACGAGTGCGCGTTCAACCGTTGAAGTCAGTACTGGCCATTGATCGAGGTTATTGCTGCTGGCCCAGTATTGTTGCGGATCAATCGGCGGAAGTTGATCCAGTGTGCTGATCTGCGGCGCAAGGTCTTGCCAATGTCTGGCGTAATACGTTGAATGTTCGCGGGCGAAGGCGAGCAACTTGCTCAGTTCAAGTGTTGTGTTCATGGGGGGCTCTTTAATTGTTCTGGTCATGGACGAAGTTGGACTTTCAGCGGCGAGCGTCGACCACTGCCGGTATCTTTCCGCTATGCCTGTTTCTGTCGAACTGTTGCGTCTCGCAGGTTTGCGTTTGCACCGTGAGCAGCCCGGCTCGCACAAGGCTCGTCAGCGTCGCGTAGCCTTCCAGTCGGAGGAGGATGTCGGCGGGGGCAGCGGGGCTGCGAACCAGCAGGCGTTCGAGGCCGTCAGGGGCGTGATCGAGGTGCAACTGAAACGGTGCTTGCAGGTGTCTGCCGAGTTCGTTCAGGCAGATGAAATCGCTACCGATACGCAGCAGCCTGCCGTGCCGTTGCAGCAGCTCGAACCGCGGGGAACTCAGCCCGCACGCGCAATCGCCGGGCAACCAGCGCCCTGTGTCGCCGACCTCATAACGCTGTACCTGCTGACCTTCGCGGGCTTTGGAAGTGAACAGTAAACGGCCGATTTCATTGCCAACGACAGGCACGTCCTCCTCCAGCGCGACGATTTCCAGATGCTGGATCGCGTCCATCAGATGAAACACGCCATCACCGGTCGCGGCGCAGGCATGTCCGCAGGGGCCGGCATCGACACTGCCGTACACCGCCGAGCGGATGCTGGCAACGCCACAGCGCTGCAACAGTTCGCGGCACTGCTCACTGATGTGTTCACCGCCGAGAAAGACTTTTTCGATGGCGCCATAACGGCTCAGACGCTGCTGTTCGTTGAGGAACAAGCGATGCAGGGAGCTGGGCATGCCGATCAGTACGGTGACCTGTTGTTCGATGATGACTTGTGCAATATCGCCGTAGTCATCGTCGGCGGGAGCACCCATTGGCAGGTGGCTGGCCCCCAGTGTTTCCAGCACTTTGGCAAAACTGAAGAAGCCGCCGTACAAACCGCCACTGAAGAACAGGTTCATCACCTTGTCGCGGCTCGGATCGAGACCCGCCGCAAACAACCCGTCGGCCGTTGCGCGTATTTGCCGTTGAAAATCGCGGTAGCTATATCCCGCCAGCGCCGGTGTGCCGCTGCTGCCGCCAGAGCGGAAAAACAGTTGCGCCGCTGCTGTCGTCGGCCGCGCGATAAACGCTGCTTTGTCGGTGATCGCCAGGCCCGCCAGCGTCGGCTTGCAAGCTGGACGGTCGAGGGTCATGTGGGTGGGCAACTGCGTCGGTGCGACGCTGACCGACACCCGCCGGCTCAGACGTTGCAGTGCATAGACGCCGTCGTGGGGTTCGCCATCGTAGCCATCATGGATTGCATCAATGGGCGCAATTCGGCTGACGCCGGCGGCAATCAATGTTCGCGACAATGCACCGATCTGCGCTTCGTCGCACATCAGTGCGCAGCTCTGTAAAACGTTGCGCCAAGGCAGCAGGTTTTGCGTCAGTCGCGCACGCGGCAGGGGTTTGAGCAACACCGTGCGAAACAGCGGCGAGGGCGCAAGCAACTGATCATGGCTCCAGATCACTCGCCATCCCGGTGCGCTCCAGACCTGCGCCGTCACTGCGGAAAAACTCTGGCTCAGACGTGTCATCAGGGTGCGGGTGGTGATTTCGCTGGCTTCTTGAACCGTCGGGATCAGTGCCGGCCATTGTCCGGCGCGGCGCTCGAACGCCTTGGCCAATTCGTTGCCGATTACTTGTAGAACAGCGGGGTCGTCGCTATCGACCAACAACCATTGCGGGCTGGAGCAGGCTTGCTGATCCAGTCGACAGACCTCATCGACCAGCGCGTCCAGTGCCTGTGGCGAGGCCGCTTGCGGCGTCAGGTAGGCAAAACTGATGCGGTGCCCCCAGTCGATCCAGCGACATCCGGGCGGCAACTGTTGGCGGATCGCCTGCAGCGCCGCTTCGCCACCCCACGCCGAAACGCCGTTGGCCATTTTGCACAAACGGCCGATCTGCGCGGTCGCCACCGGTAACACCGCGACGTAATGGCGCAACTCACCGCTGGCGTCGCATTGCACCAGCGTGTGCAACAGGCGCGCCGTCAGGCCTTGGTCACTGCTGCTGGGCCGTAGCCAGTTGATGTTGCCGGCCAAGAGACTTTCAATCAGCGCGCAGCACGCCAGCAGCGGCGCGTTGGCTGGCGTGACGTGGACCACCAGTCCCAGCGGACTCCAGCGCTCAAAGCGCGAATGCTGATAATCGACACGTCGCAGCGATTCAGCCTGATCGCCCAGTTCACGTTCAAGCTTGTGTTGCAGGGCGTGCGGCTGACAGAAGTCGATCAGCACCTGGCGTTGTTCATCGTGCAGCGGCAGCTCGGGGCTGTGCAATTGCCCTGCAAAATGTGCGGCGGCAGTCAGTACGGTGGCGCTGTCCAGCGGTGTACTCAGTCGTTGCGGCAATGTCTGCTGCAACAGCGCCAGTGCGTTATCGAGGTCGACATCTGCGTGCAGTTCTCCGTTGATCAGGTACATGTCAGTGTCCCCCCAGCAATTCGGACGCGGCCATCGCACAGCTTCTACCGGCCGTGGTGCCTGCGCGACCCTGCAGTTCGAACCAGTCACTGGCGAGGCCGCAATCACAACTCGACCCGGGATGCAGCGTCGCCAGATCGCTCATCACCACCGCGTGCGCCGGGCTGGACGAGATGTAGGGCGAGACGAATCCCAGCAAGCCCTGCTGACCGTAAGGCTGGATGGAAAAGTCCTGCGGATTGCGCACGTAAGCCTTGGCGTAAACGGGGACATGAAAATGATGCCGGGCACATTCGATGTAGGGCACCGCATGTTCGACCGCGCCGTAACCGTCGCGGCACCGCGACACTTCGATGCCCAGTTGCCGGGCGATGCGCCCATACAGTTGTTGTTTTGGAACTTCCTCGCTGGATCGGGTTTTCCAGCCACCGCCGAAAAACACCAGTGAAGTACTCGGCAGTTTCAGCGCAGGCACGCCGGAGGCCTGCATCTGCTGCAAGGTCTGCCAAAGAAACGCCGGGAAGCCGAAAATGCGCACGGGCAGGCCTTCTTCGGCGAACGCTTGCAGGGCCGCGATGACCCCGAACACATCGAACTGGTGGCCATCGCCGTTGCAGCGCAAGGCGTAGACAACGCGGTTGACGGGCGCAAAGCGGCAGAGGAATTGGTCGGTGTAGGACGTCCCCAGGGTGATCGCGCCCCGCGGTTCGTAGCTCAGCAGCAGGTAATTGCACGGCGTATCCGCTGAATGCCAACCGTAATGACTAAAGATTCGTTCAACCATGAACTGCGCGGCCGACAGACTGCGCGGGTCATAGCGCATGCGGCTTTTTTGGCCGCTGGTGCCGGACGATGTCAGTTCCAGGGCATGCTCCCCGGTGGGGCTGAGTAACAGTTGCTCCTTGAAAAAATTGGCCAGAATCGGCGGTAGCCGGGACCAGTCATCGAGGCTGTCCAGATCCTTCACATCGAGGCCGTTGGCGTTCAGCCAATGTTCGTAGCCGGGCGTGTGCTGGCAATGAAAACGACTGATCTCGGTCATGGCCTGATCAAACAGGCCTGCTGGCACGGAATCCGGGCAATAGGGGTGTGGCAATGCGCAAAGCGCATCGCTGGCGGGGAAGTGATTCATTCAATAGTCCGTTATTGAGCAGTGGAGGAGTCGGGAGGTGTGCGTTGCAACAAACCGTGCACCAGGGGCAGGCACATCAGGCCGCTGAGGGCGGCGCAGAGTGCGAAGAGGTCGAGGCGGGCGCCACCGCCGATGCCGGCAATCAGTGAGCCGCCGAGCCCCATCACAGCAATCGAAATCATGCCGGCCAGCGCCGAAACCAACCCCTTGCTGTCGTCGCTGGCAAACAGCGCCAGCCGATACAGCGCAGCGTTGCTCATTCCCAGCCCGACCGCGTACAGCGCCAGACTGGCAACCACTGCGCCGAGTCCGGCACCTGACAGCGCGCAGGCAATCAACGCCACAAGGCCGAGACAAAAAGGCCAGAGCGCCAACCGGATCAACCGGGATAAAGAATGCGTAACCAGCAAGCGGTCGAGGATCAGATTGCCAGTGATGACGGCGGAAAAAACCGGAATCTGCCACAAGGCATATTCCAGCGGCATCAGCTCGAGCAGCTGCATCAGCAGCAACGGTGCCAGGCCGATCCAGGCGATCAGCGGCAGGCTCATGAGGCCCAGTGCGAGACTGGCAGCGAGGAAGCGACGATTGCTCAAGAGAGCTCGGTAGCGTTGACCGGTCTGGCGCCAGGAAAAAGGCACGGCGGCTTGTACTTGCCCATCGCTGCGAGTGACCCCGACCGTTTCCGGCATGCAGACGAAAAGCCCCAGCCAGACCATTGATGCGGCAAAACCCAGGCCCAGAAACAGCTCGCGCCAGGACAGCCATTGCAGCAAGACAATACCCAGTAGCGGCCCCAGCAGCGGTGAAAGCAGGGCGATATTGCCGAGCAGCGCCATCAAACGCACCGCATCGGCCTCGCAGAATACTTCCTGAAGGGCGGGATAACTGACCGCGACCACGAAACCCAGTCCCATGCCTTGCAACAGTCGCAGCAGATTGAAGGTTTCAATGCGCTGGGTGGCAAATGCACTTGCGCAGGCGATTGCAAACAATGCGCAGCCGATCAACAGTACCCGCCGCCGGCCCCATTGATCGGACAGCGGCCCAATCAGCCATTGCAGGCAGACTCCGCCAATCAGATACAGATTGAACGCATGGGGAACATGTCTGACGTCGGCCTGAAGTTCTGTTGTCACGGCCAACATGGCTGGCATGATCAAGTCACTTGCCATATACGTCAGAAGTTCAAAAGCGCTCAGCGCCAAACAAAACCCTAGTACTTGTCGCGGCCCGATTCTTATAAGTGTTCTCTGCATAAACGTCCCTGTTAGAGAGTAGAAGAAAGTTGCCAGAGACTAGTTGCAGAGGCGGGTGTGACCTATTCTTTTGCTGCGACATTAGATTTCAAATGCTTGCAACTTGTTTAGCCAGTCCGCTTTGCGTATCAGGTGAGTTTCAACTGCGCGGCAGCCGCCGTCGGCAAAAACAGAAAAGCCCGCAACAGGGCGGGCTTTGTTTGAAGTTGATCGGGCTTGTTGAGTTCCTGCCTCAATCTGTTCATGGGCAAGCGGGCAGGGCGAACAATCCTGTTCTAGCGATGTTGGTAATAACCAGGGCCACCCTGGTAATAACGGTGGTGATCGTCATGCCAGCCGCCGTGGGGGAAGATGATGCAGCCACTCAGGGTCAGCAGGGCAAGAACGGGAATCAGCCAGGTGATTCGACGCAGCATTTTGAAAATTCCTCATGGTTACGCCGTCATGAAGCCAAAACTCTTCATCGGCTGTAACATGAGACCCCGATTGCAGCGGCGCATCCCCGTAGAACGGTATGTGCATGGCATGCAAGCGGATACAAACCGGATACATTTCACCGTTTCAGGAAGCCGCAATGACCCACAAGCAACGCTTGATTTATTCGATTCTGATCGCCTTGTCGGTCCTGGCGATCATGCTCGGCCTGTCCTGGCTGCAAAACCAAGGAATGATTTCGGAGAAGACGTTCCAGTTCGTCGCCATCGGTGTGGCGGTGATCGTGGTGGTGATCAACGGTGTCATGCGCCGCAAGGTCAAGCCTTGACGGCGTTTGCCGCACGCATCAATCGTTGTTGAGGACTGCCGCAGCCTGTGGATGCAGGCTGTAGCTCTTGTCTTCATTGAAGGTGATCACCCCTTCGGCGCATAGACGCTTGAGCACTTCGCGCACACTGAGAAAGGACAGCGGGATATCCAGATCCAGCAATTGGCTGTGGACGCCGCGCACACCCAGACGCCGCTCGCTTTGTGCGGCGACCAGCAGGGCATCAATGACTTTCAGACGAATCAGGCTGGTGCGCAGCCCGAAACTTTTCAGCAGCAAACGGATGCGTTCGTTGCCGTGACGCTCGACGCGTTGCCCGAAATCGCTCGCGTGTGGGCTCATGGAAGCTCCTTTGGGGGCCTGGCTACCGTCCGTTGGTAGTTGCGAGTTGTACATGCGATTACTCCTTTTCAGAGCCTGATCGGGAAAGGTTTTTTTGCGCTCTTTAAACAAGACGTATCAGCACGACAAATCATGAAAGAAAAGATGTAGAAAATTTGTTGGGGGTTTGTCTTTTTCTTGTGATTCTGGCTTGAGATCGCTTTGGGCTTGGCGGCCTTTGGGCCGACCAGGCTCTTGGGGTTTTGGGTGAATATCCGTTGTTTTGGGTGTTGCGGCTGGCGGTTTCGCTCTTACAGCGAGTCCCTTTGGCAAACGCCCCAAAGGAACCAAAGGTCTGGGCCCCGGCGTTCGGCCCTCGCCGTGGCTCGGGTGCCTTCGTTGCGGGATCTATCCGGGGGCATCGCCTACGGTTTGCTTCGCTGCACCTCCTCTCGATGTATTCGACTTCGTCGAACGGTCGCTGCGCTCCCACCCCCGGATAAATCCCTCCACTCAGCCTGCCGAAGGGGCCAGCACGGCAAGATCAAGAGCTGCAGCCGAGCTAACGCTCATCCTGTTGAGTGGTGAGAAGCGGGGTGGGTGGGGCTTTTGATTTGCTTGCGAATTTGAGTGCGGCTCGGTATTTCATGTCGGCGTACCTCTACCAATCACCTCGGTCAGTTCCCTCTCCCTCTGGGAGATAGCTAGGGTGAGGGGTTTTTGATCTGCTTCTGGGTTCGAGTCCGGCTCGGTATTTCATGTCGGCGTACTTCTACCAATCATCTCGGTCAGTTCCCTCTCCCTCTGGGCGGTCCGACGTTTCGGGAGGGCTAGGGTGAGGGGCTTTTGATTGTGCTTTCGGGGATTACGCGGCGAGCCTAAATTTTTTTCTTCGGCTTCGTTTCTTCGACAGGCTCATTGCGCGTGGACGCGTGGGTGTTTCCAGGGCGGGTCCGCGTCAGCGTCAGATCCGCTCTTTGGCATGTCGATCAGGAGCGAGCGTGATAATTTCCAGACAGTTAACCGGACTGACTTTGGCCGGCGTGGTTTTTGGCTTGAGTGGTTCGGCCCATGCGTTCAGCCCGGCCACGGACGTCAGCGCCGATATTCGCCGCACTGCTTTTGGCGTGCCGCATATCCGCGCGCAAGACGAGCGCGGGCTGGGTTTTGGCATTGGCTATGCCTATGCCCAGGACAATCTGTGCCTGCTGGCCAACGAGATCGTGACGGTCAATGGCCAGCGTTCCCGTTACTTCGGTCCGGATCAGTTCACCGTCGAGCAACGCGAAAACCGCGTCAGCGACGTGTTTTTTACCTGGCTCAATACGCCTGAAGCAGTCAAGGCTTTCTGGCAGGCGCAACCTGCGCAGGTGCGTGAACTGGTTGAGGGCTACGCCGCCGGCTACAACCGTTATCTGGCCGAGCGCCGTCCGCAAGGCTTGCCGCAACAGTGTCAGGGTGAGTGGGTGCGAGAGATTGCACCGGAAGATCTGGTGAAGCTGACCCGCCGTCTGTTGGTCGAGGGCGGTGTCGGCCAGTTCGCCGAGGCCCTGGCCGGTGCTACACCGCCGCATGCGAGCGCCGCAATCGAACAAAACGTGCAGGCCTATCAGTTGGCTGACGCACGTCAGCAGCGCTTCGCCCTGGACCGTGGCAGTAACGCTGTCGCAGTGGGCAGTGAACGCTCGGTCAATGGCCGCGGGATGTTGCTGGCTAACCCGCACTTTCCTTGGGTCGGCGGCATGCGCTTCTATCAGATGCACCTGACCATTCCCGGCAAACTCGACGTCATGGGCGCAGCATTGCCGGGCTTGCCGATGATCAATATCGGCTTCAATCAGCACCTGGCCTGGACGCACACGGTCGATTCATCGAAACACTTCACCTTGTATCGTTTGCAACTCGATCCGAAGGATTCCACACGCTATCTGCTCGATGGCAAATCCCTGCCGTTGAACAAGCAGACCGTCACCGTGCAGGTGAAACAGGCCGACGGGCAGGTGGTTCCGGTCTCGCGTGATGTCTACAGCTCGCAATTCGGGCCGATTGTGCAATGGCCGGGCAAGCTCGACTGGGACAATCAGTTCGCTTATAGCCTGCGCGACGCCAACCTCGACAATGATCGGGTGTTGAACCAGTGGTACACGATGAATCAGGCGAAGACGCTGCAAGAACTGCAGGATTCGGTGCACAAGATTCAGGGGATTCCGTGGGTCAACACCCTGGCCGTCGATGACAAAGGCCAGACGCTGTACATGAACCTGTCGGTGGTGCCGAACGTCAACGCCGAGAAACTGGCCAAGTGCAGCGACCCGCGTATCGGCACACAAATGATCGTGCTGGACGGCTCCAACAGTGCCTGCGCGTGGGACATCGACCCGCAAGCGGCGCAGAAAGGCATTTATGCCTCCAGCCAACTGCCGCAACTGCTGCGCAAGGACTTTGTCCAGCACTCCAATGACTCGGCATGGCTGGCCAATCCGGCGCAGCCGCTCACCGGTTTCTCGCCGTTGATCAGTCAGGATGGCCAGCCGCTGGGCTTGCGCGCCCGGTTTGCTCTGGATCGTTTGAGCACACTGAGCAAGAAAGGGCCGTTGGCAGTGAAGGATCTGCAGCAAATGGTGATGGACGATCAGGTGTATCTGGCAACGCAGGTGGTGCCGGATCTGTTGAAGTTCTGTGCCGCTGACCTCGGTGCCGACGCTCAGGCCCTCAAACCGGTTTGCGTCAGCCTCAAGGCCTGGGATGGCCGCGCCAATCTTGATTCGGGCGTGGGCCTGGTGCACTTCCAGAACATCATGCAGGCATTGCAGGCTTCGCCGGATGTCTGGCGCGTGGCGTTCGATCCCAAGGATGCGCAACACACTCCGCGTGGCCTGGCAGTCGAGCAGCCAGCGGTGGCCAAGGCGTTGCGTGCGGCCATGTTGGCGTCGGTCGAATCGAGTACAAAAATGGGCCTCACGCCGCAAACCCGCTGGGGTGATATCCAGGTGGTCAGCAGTGGCGGGCAACAGACGCCGATTCACGGCGGGCCGGCTGTTCTCGGGATCTACAACGCCATCCAGAGCGTGCCCCGTGAGGACGGCAAACTCGAAGTGGTCAGTGGCACCAGCTACCTGCAAGTCGTGACCTTTGACGACAAAGGCCCGCACGCCCAAGGGCTACTGGCGTTCTCGCTGTCCAGCGATCCGGCATCTAAGTATTCGCGGGATCAGACCGAGGCGTTCTCGAAGAAGCAGTGGAGTGTGCTGCCGTTCACCGAACAGCAGATTCAGGCTGATCCGCAGTATCAGGTGCAGACTGTTCGCGCGACGTTGGACAAGGCGGGGAAAGTCGCCGCTCAATAAGTACAAGCGTTCATTGCATCGAGCCTGAAGGCCGCATCCTGCAAGGGGTGCGGCCTTCAGCTTTTTGGTGGCTGTTGCGGAATCGAGTTGATCACCGGGTTACCTTCCTTGTTACGGCTCAGGTAGACCGGCAGCACCTTGGGCAGGCTGTTGGCGAGGTTGTTCAGCTCTTTGATGTTGTAGATGCCACCCACGCGAATCGAACCGGTGCTGTTATCAGCCAGTTCGAGTGGATTGCTCAGATAACGGTTGATCAGTGGCAGTGCTTCGCTCAGCGCCAGGTTATCCAGCACCAGTTTGCCATTGCGCCACGCCAGTGACGTGTCGCTGGCGTAGGTCTGGCTGATCTGTGGCATGTAGTCGCCTTGTTTGTAACGTGCTTGCATCGACGGGCCAAGGCGCAAGCCATCGCCCGGTAATGAACGATTGCTGGTGACCAGCACCGAACCTTCGATCAGGTTCACGCGCACTTGATCCTGATACATCCAGACGTTGAACCGTGTTCCCGTGACTCGAATCTTGCCTTCGCCTGCGCGGACGACAAACGGGTGGGCCATGTCGTGACTGACCGTAAAGAACGCTTCACCTTTTTTCAGGGTGACCCGGCGTTCGTCCTTGTAATTGCTGAAGGTCAGGTCGGTGTTCAGGTTCAGTTCGATCTGGCTGCCATCACTCAGCGTGACCTGCCGGACATTATCGGTGGCGGCGAAATGTTCATAGCTGTCGGGCAGCCAGCCGAGGTTCCAGCCAGTGTAAGCGGCCAGTGGCAGGGCGAGTGCACAGACACCGGCGGCAACAGCGAATTGACGCCATGCGCGCGAAGGTCGAGGCGCTGGCACGAATGACGCCGATTCCGGGCGAGGCAAGTGTTCAGCCACGTCCCAGATTTCCAGCATGGCTTCATATTCGAAGGCATGCAGTGGATGTGCGTCGTGCCATTGCTTGAATGCGAGACGCTCTCCGTCTGTGCAGTCGGCGGCGTGCACACGCATGCACCAATGCGCGGCGGCATCGGTGATCGCATCGTATTCGGCTTCCGAGAGGGTGTCTTGGGTCATTGACTCGTCCTGATTTCGCACATTCTAACCTTGTCGGCAAGTTGCCGAGAACATTCGTCATGGCATTTACCCATCAAAGTGGAACTTATTTTTCGC
Organism: Pseudomonas sp. IT-P395; assembly: GCF_949767675.1. Classification (NCBI taxonomy): domain Bacteria; kingdom Pseudomonadati; phylum Pseudomonadota; class Gammaproteobacteria; order Pseudomonadales; family Pseudomonadaceae; genus Pseudomonas; species Pseudomonas sp. IT-P395. The sequence continues at coordinate 249,243 of NZ_CATKPW010000061.1, read as the reverse complement.
TCCGGCACCCAAAAAGCAGGACGCTAATGAACACTATCCATAAATGGAGTGAAAAAATGATCAAAAAGACAATCGCAGCGTTGATTGCCACCGCCAGTTTGCTCAGCGCTGGCGCAGCGTTGGCCGATCGGCCGGGCGCTGGCTGGATCACCATCGAAAAAGCCATCGAGATCGTCAAGACCAAGGCCGGTTATGTCGAGGTCTATGAGATCGAGGCCGACAACAACGGCTACTGGAAAGGCGAGGGGCGCAAGGCTGATGGCGTTGTCTACGAGTTCCGTATCGACGGGGCGTCGGGCAATGTGTTGCGTGATCAGAAGGATTAACCAACCCGAATGCAACGTGTGAAAATGCGCCGGCTTCTAGCCGGCGTATTTTTTTGTTCCAGTCGTCAAGGCGAAGCAGATGAGGATCCTGTCTGACTTGAAGTTGGCGCCGGTAAAGGTATGGGGACCGGAAGCGGGTCCAGTTCCCGGCCCATTTCGCTGATGAGCAACGCGATCGAGTCGGCGTTGGCCAGCATCACATCAACGCGTGCTTCATCAGAAACCGCACTGCGAAAGGCTTTACGTGCATCTGCGAGGTTTTGGGTTTTTGTCAGACTGAGAATTTTTTTGTACTCATTGGCGCGCTCCGGCAACTGATCCAGACCCACCCACACACCCTTCGTACTCTTCTCTGCGAACAACTGCGAAAATGGGGTGGAACGGGAAAAGGACTTACGCAGCCGATCAATATCAGCTTTGAGAAGTAGCCCGTTTGCGGTTGATGTATCGATAAGTTGGGGAAATGGCCCCATCGCATCTACGGATTCGAAATCGTCGCTGTCGCAGACTAAATGCGAAAGTTCATGGATCAGCGTGATCGCGCGAGCATGAGAGTCAATATTGAACCTGGGCGGCAGAAAAGCGGTGTAGGCATGCAGCCCCGGATTAAAAAAGAGTTCGGTGAAGTGGACGACCTTTCGTTTGTCTTCCTTGAAAACAAATGCAACCGTATCGTCGCCATACCGCGCATTCAGGCCCGCGAAAAAGCGTTCCGTATAGAGCAAGTCATCTTTTGGATCAGTTAACTCACGGCAAAGGGGAATGATCACCTGTTCGATTTTTCTGAGTAGCCTGGGTGTGATTTGCGAAACTTCGAAAAAGTGTTTGAGTAATGTTTCAACTCGAGTGCCACCCAGGTTGTCGCGATTTATGACGAAGTTGTGCAGGCAATTCAGCGCATAGTCTCTCGCCCGAGCGACAGCTTGCTGAATCACGAAGGCTCTGGCGGGATAGCGGCGGTTGATTTGTGCCATCCCTTTGGCCTGGATGTGCATCATTATTGAGCGGCTGCGCTCGATGTCGGTTTGCACGCTGTTGCGTTGTTTTGACCGGCAACGACGAGCCGACTTGTCGGCGCCGGCAATTACAAGTCTCGAGTTCTTCTGTTCAAGCGCCGGCCCTTGCCCGCCGTCCTTTACCTGCAAATACCAGGTTTTTTCAGACTGGATCACCGGATAGACCTTGCCGGCAATCGCCGCATATTTTTGTGCCGTCGACGAATCCCTATAAACAAGTTTATTGTCCTCAAGCTTCAGCTTCTCGAGAGCGGTGGTGGTTTCAAAGCGTTGCAGATTAATGCGAGAGGCCGTAACGGGTGCGACTTTTGCCCAGCGAGCGGCGGCTTTTACCGTTGTCGTCGCGCCGCTTGCGGCAGCCGTCGATCCAGGCGCCTGCGTTTCAGTGGCAAATTCGGCTGTTTCCTCTTCCACCTCTGTTTCCCAGGATAAACGACCCAGACTGAACAGGGAGATCGCTCCTGCAATGAAGCTTTTCAGGGCGTTCGCCCAATGGTGCTCCTGCAGGTCTTCGGCAGACTCTTTGAAGTCCTTGTAACTCTTCCAGAGAAAAAACAAAGAAGCGAGTTTCCCCGGCAACAGATGGGGGACCAGACGGACACCGTGGCTGAATAGAGACTTCGCCGCTTCCCAGTCGGATTGCGCATTGATCTGCGGCTGGCAACTGAGCAACTGCGGCAACAGGCTGAGCGTGTCCTTGTGCAATCGCTCCACTAGATTGCCGTTAATGGCAGTGCTTTGCAGCTTGATTTCAGTCGGTTTGCCGATCGTTGTTTTCAATAGATTCCTGAAGCCTGCCTGTTGCCCTGAGGGCAAACGTCGAATGATCAGATCCTGGAAGTGCCCCGGTGTATTCAACGCATCAATCAACTGCGCTTCATTATCGAATTCGCGAAAAACGTATTTGGAGTAAGGCGCGTAGAGCACCCGTGGACCTGTTTGTCCTGCACCCGGCCCGATCACATAAAGTCCGAGGGCCTCGACAAAAGCGGCGCCCGTGGTTTTGTTCAATAACAGCGGGCAGACAATGGCGTGGGCGTCCTTGACTGTGGCACGCGCCACCCCGTCCGGCATGTCCAGAACCTGGCAAATGTAGTCGTAGCCGCTTTCTGACAGCTGTTGCTGCAACTTCAGCGAGTGCGCGTGCTGCATCAACTGCCAGGGCAATTGACGTAAAAAACGCGCTTTGCTGGTGCGTGCCGAGGCACTGTCAGTTGACAGCGCTTGCGTCACTTTCTGCGTGTAGGTGGTGGTGATATCGAGGGATTGCAGCAGTTGCTGCACGGCAGTCTGATTGAGGTGCTTCGGTAACGCGGTGGCTGTGTTCGAGGCGACCTTGAACCCGGTGCCCTGCACGATGTTGTAGTGATGCAAGGCAAAATCGAGAAGATTGCACGCAGGGCCGGCCAGCGTCAGATTCGGTGTGATCTGGATCTCCTGGGGTTTGAGTCCATTGTTCGGGAATCTGGCGTCGAGCAGGGTCTTCAGCGTCTGCTCGACATAGGTAGCTAACGCAGGGACGCCCTCGAGAAAATCCTTGCCATCGATAAAGCTGCGCCGCAGTTCATCCAGCAGGGCGAGTTGCGTGCGTTGTTCGGTGACCGGGGCCATGCGTAACCAGTCTGGATAGTCGAGCCGACGGACGATGGCCCGCGCGAGTTCAATGGCCCGGCGCAAGTTGCTATCGATGACGGTGTTTTTCATCTGACTCAGGAAATTAGCGAGTGTGTCCTTGTCCTTGATGCAAACGCGTAATAGCTCGCAATGGTCGAGGAAATGTTCAATGGCCGACTGCATGCGATCGTTCAACACATCGCCTTCAATCAGCTGGAAGGTACCCAGAGTGTATGGCTGATCGAGTTGGCGTTGCTTCGGTGGCAGGTTTTCCAGCAGCGTCTGATTCTGGTTGTTGTCGTCGAGCCGTCGTTGCATTTGCTTTTGCGCAATGGCGATGTCGTCGAACGATTCCAGGCCCATGGCGGGGGTCCACAGGATGGCACGCCCGGAATGCTTGACATCCATGCCTCCGCGTTCGGTCAGGAGTACGCAGTGGGCGAGCGACATCACTTCACTTTGGCCCGTGCGGGTGAGGGTGAGCGACCATGCATCCGGCCGGAAGCCATTGAGGGACTGGCGATCCATGCGTGTTGCATGTTTTGCGTCGAACACGGTTTCGACTAGTGTTCGCTCGGCCGGCAGCCAGGACCCGCTGAGGTTTCTCATCTGTGCCTCTCCACGCACGCCGTCCTCGAAAGCCTGCGCCAGTTTCCATCGAATATCTTCGAGAAAGGTGCGTTGTTCAGTGCTGCTCGTGGTCGGCTGATTTTTGAAGTGGCTGGTGAGATTATCCAGGGTGCGTTCCAGCTTTGTCGCCAATTGCCCAGCCTTGTCGGCCTGCACGAGTGAGGAGGGTGGTGCGCTGGAAAACAGCGGGCGGGTGCTCCAGCGTTCGTTGACGTCAAGCTTGAGCAGACGCTCGTGAATCAGTGCGCGGACATCCAGCGCCTTGTCGAAAAGCGCATGGATGTCAGTCGTGTGCTCGCTTTGGCGAAAGAGTTGCAAGACGTATTCAACGTTCTGGCGCTGTTTGGTGAGGATTGCCTCAAACAGCGTCGCAATGATCTCGCCGCCGATGTTTTCACCGGACACCTGGGCGTTGGTGAAACCAAGATAGCGATTGCGCTCCTCCATACTCATGAGGCCGTACAGCTCGTCCTCATGTCCGGCGGCATTGAGTTTGGCGGTCAACGTCTGTTTCAGATCGGCGTAGTCGGTGAGAACCTGAAAGCCTTGCGTGGGGGTGTAGAGATAGGCCTTGTCATGGTTGATCATCAGCGAGCCGGCCAACTCGACATAGGTGCTCTCCTCGCGCAAGCACACGGTTTCGAAGGTGGGTCGCTGGAGAGCGACATTCGGTTCCCGAATCAAGCAGTGCAATGCGTCGAACTCAGCGGCAGAGAGGATTTCCGTTTCGCGCTTGATCATCAAATCCGCACGCACCTGATCCTGCAGTGTCTGGCTGAAGAATGCGCGTCTGGGCGAGCCCTCGAATGAGGCGGCATTCCAGTAGGCCTCGAGTTGCCGAAACAACAGCATGGTCAGTTTTCCCGCCGCGGATTTGATCGCTTCTGCCCACGCGATCTGGTCAGCAGGCCGGGTTGCGCGGGCGGGATGGGAAAATTCAGCTGTCTGACCACGCGGCCAGCCATGACGGCGGAAGTACAGCAGTAGCGCTTCACTCAGCGATAGCGAATCGACCCATTGCCTGACATCCCCGGAGAGTGGGGCGGTGTCAGCGAAAAAACTGACCCGGGTGCGCGACTGCTGCAAACCGGCAAAGTGAGGTTCGAGCAGTTCATCGAGAATCTTTTCCAGCAGGGTGGTCAGCGAAGGCAGGCGTTTGAGTTCATCCAGCTGGTCGCGCCCGCAGGTCTCCTGAGATTGGCTGATCGCGGCTTTTTGATCGTCAAATACATCGCCTTCGATCGTTTCACGGGTCAGGGTAAAGCTGCGTTTCTCCACCAATTCCTTGCGCAGCGACACGGTGAGAAAGGCAAGCAGATCATCCTTTTCGTCAGCGTTGTCGAGGCGCGTTTGCAAGGCTTCGGTCAGCACCTTGTGATCGCTGTATTTTTTCAGGCCATCGTAGGGGGTATAGAGAAACACGCCCTTGTCATCCGGCCCGGCGCTGAGAATAAAACTGCCGGCCAGCGGCACAGCCAATTGCTTGTCGGCGTTTAACAGAATGCGTTCGGCCAGCATCGGCGGGGTTTGTTCGCTGCGCAGCGCATGGGTTGCCAGTTGCACATGAGCGAGCCAAGAGAAATCTTTGCTGTTCAGACCGTGGGCCAGACGGAAGCCCTCATGCAGGCCTGGGGATTTAAGAATGTCGGGGAACAATAAAGGTGCAGTGGGGCTAGACATCATTGAGCTCTGAATGCAGGCGCCTTGGGCGGGGGCTCAAGAATAGGTACGCAGTTCAGCGCGCAGGCGGTACATAGTTACCGCACGCGCCGAGCTGAAATGTGCAGGGAAGGGCGTCAATCACTCCCGAATGATCGAAGGGTTGACAGCCGACAGCTCCGCCGTGGTTAATCGACGAGCAAGTCGTCCGTACGCTGTTGTTCCCTCCAATAATCATTCTGGAGCTTCAGATGTCTGCGCCACACGATCATGTGTCCTCTGCTGTCGCGTCCTCGTTATCTCTCGAAGCGCTGACGCAACTGCTTGAAACGATTTTCCTGCGCCACGGCACCTCCGCCGACGTCGCGCAAGTGCTGGCCGCCAACTGCGCCGGGGCCGAGCGCGACGGCGCTCACAGCCATGGCGTGTTTCGCATTCCCGGTTATGTCTCGACGTTGGCCAGCGGCTGGGTCAACGGGCACGCGGTGCCGCACGTCGAAGATGTCGCCTCGGGATTTGTCCGTGTCGATGCCGGCAACGGTTTCGCCCAACCGGCACTGGCTGCCGCCCGGCCGCTGCTGGTGGAGAAGGCGCGAAACGCCGGGATTGCCGTGTTGGCGATTCGCAACTCTCACCACTTCGCCGCACTGTGGCCGGATGTCGAACCTTTCGCCGATGAAGGTCTGGTGGCGCTCAGTGTGGTCAACAGCATGACCTGCGTGGTGCCCCATGGCGCCGACCGGCCACTGTTCGGCACCAACCCGATTGCGTTCGCCGCGCCACGGGCCGGCGCCGCGCCGATTGTCTTCGACCTGGCCACCAGCGCGATCGCCCATGGCGACGTGCAGATCGCTGCGCGCAAAGGTGAGCGGCTGCCGGCCGGGATGGGCGTGGACAGCCTCGGTCAGCCGACTCAGGATCCCAAGGCGATTCTTGAGGGCGGGGCGTTGTTGCCGTTCGGTGGTCATAAGGGGTCGGCGCTGTCGATGATGGTCGAGTTGCTGGCCGCAGCGCTGACCGGGGGGAATTTTTCCTTCGAGTTCGACTGGTCCAATCATCCCGGGGCGAAAACGCCGTGGACCGGGCAGTTGCTGATTGTCATCGACCCGAGCAAAGCCGCCGGGCAGGGTTTTGCCGAACGCAGTGGCGAACTGGTGCGCCAGATGCACAGTGTCGGGCTCAAGCGTTTGCCGGGGGATCGTCGGCATTGGCAACGCAGTAAGTCGTTGGCTGAGGGCATTGTGCTGGACGCGCAGACGCTGGCGCAGTTGCGCGAACTGGCGGGGGTGTGAGCAAAGAGCAAAGGCCCCTCACCCTAGCCCTCTCCCGGGGGGAGAGGGGACTGAACGAGGTGAATGGGCGAGGTACGCCGACGTGGAATACCGAGCTGAATTCAGGATCTGAACAGAAAAAAACCGGCAGGCAGAAAAAAGGCGAACCCAGTGGGTTCGCCTTTTTCGTGCGCGTTTGACTCAGCGACGGCCGAGCAGCAAGCCGACCACCAGGCCGAAACCGGCGGAGATCGCCACGGTCTGCCACGGGTGGCCGCCGATGTAGCTTTCGGTGGCATCGACCGCTGGTTTGGTGCGATCACGCACGCTCGACACGGAATCCAGCGCCTGTTGCAGTTTCAGGGCGATTTGTCCGCGCAGCGTTTCCGCTTCTTCGCCGACCAGTGAGGCGCTGCTCTTGAGCAGTTTGTCGGACTCTTGAATCAGAGCCTGAAGTTCGCTGAAGGCCTGATCCTTGATTTGGTCTTCGGCGGCTTGCACGGCGGATTTGCGGGCCATTGGGTGACTCCTTGCAGTTGAATGGACAGTGATCAATGGAGTGTGGCGCTTGCTGAAAAGTTGCACTGAATTTAGGTCAGAAATAAAAACCTGCGCGGGAGATTTCCGTCGAGCGTGTAAGATGTCGCCATTTTACGCAGCAGGATAATTCCCCATGAGTTTCAATCTGGCCGACAAATCCCTTGCAGAGCGCGCTGCGCTGGAAGACGAGAAATCCCGTCTGTTCGAACTCTGGCAGAACAATCTGGGCAAAGCCAAAGGCGAAGCCGCGCGTTTGTTCGGCGAGCGCGGCAAGCGCAAAGGCAAATGGGCCGAGTGGGTCCGCGCGGAACTGGACGGCATGTCGCCGCCGGAGTTCGCCAACATGGTACGCAGTGAAGTCAATCGCCTGATGGCCGCCAACAAGTAACGCTTCAACTGAACGTCGTGGCAATCGCTTCACGCACTTTGACCACCACCGGATCGATCTGCGTGCTGGTGCGCCAGCCCAGTTCGATCGGATAACGCGGCAACTTCAGCGGGCAGGGCAGCAGCGCCAGACCGCTGAGTGCGGCGATGCTCTCGGCGGCATGCGTCGGAATCGTCGCCACCGCCCGGCTGCCCTTGAGCAGATACGGCAGCGCGGCGAAATGTGTGGTCGATGCGCACACTCGCCGGCTCAGTCCCAGCGCCGCCAACCCCTCATCGGTAATCCCGATAAACCCGCCGGACGACACCAGAATGTGCTCGCGGGCAACGAACGTCTCAAGATCAATCTGTTGCTGGCCGCGCGCAAGGCTCGCCGGATCGACCAGGCACGCATATCCACCTTCGCCCAATACCTGACGGCTGAGCAAGCGCTCGGCAAAGCCACCGGCAGTAATCGCCAGATCGATGCTGCGTTCCATCAGCGCGCGGGCGACGATCTGACTATGAGTCTGTCGAAAGATCACCCGCAGCTTCGGTGCGATGCGGGCGATTTCTTCGATCAGGCGGCGACCGTAGGCGATCTCGAAGTCATCCGACAGCCCCACCGTGACCGAGCGGCCATCGTATAGATTGGCCGCCGGGTCGACCATCGCCAGACTTTGTCGGCATTTGTTCAGCGCGTCGCTGACCACCGGTTTCAATTGATTGGCTTTGAGCGTCGGGGCCAGCCCACGCCCGGTGCGCACGAACAATTGATCGCCGTAAACCTCACGCAACCGGCGCAACGCCGCGCTGACGGCCGATTGCGTGACGCCCAGACGCAACGCCGCGCGGCTGGCGCTGGATTCTTCATGCAAGGCTTCAAAGACTTTCAGCAGATTGAGGTCGACCGTGGCGATATTCATTTGGCTCATATCATTAAGCAGCAATTGGGGCTTTATTCATGATCGCGTGGCGCCGCAGAATCGGCAACCACTGAACCTGAAGGAGTCCCCGTAATGGCCAAATCGATTGTTGCCGCGCTGCAAATCGGCGCATTGCCCGACGGCAAAGCTGCCACTCTGGAACAGATTTTGAGTTGGGAAGGCGCGATCAGCGAATCCGGCGCGGCGCTGGTAGTGATGCCGGAAGCGCTGCTGGGCGGTTATCCGAAAGGCGAGGGTTTCGGCACACAATTGGGTTATCGCCTGCCTGAGGGGCGTGAAGCCTACTCCCGTTATTTTGCCAATGCGATCGATGTGCCGGGGGCCGAGACGCAAGCGCTGGCCGGTCTGTCGGCGCGCACCGGGGCCAATCTGGTGATCGGCGTGATTGAACGCTCTGGCAGCACGCTGTATTGCACCGCGCTGTATTTCGACCCGCAGGACGGCCTCGTCGGAAAACACCGCAAACTGATGCCAACCGGCACCGAACGGTTGATCTGGGGCAAGGGCGACGGCTCGACGTTGCCGGTGTTCGACACCCAGGTGGGCAAGCTCGGCGCCGTGGTGTGCTGGGAAAACATGATGCCGCTGCTGCGCACGGCGATGTACGCCAAAGGCATTGAAGTGTGGTGTGCACCGACCGTGGACGAGCGTGAAATGTGGCAGGTCAGCATGCGTCACATCGCCCATGAAGGCCGCTGCTTTGTGGTCAGTGCGTGCCAGGTGCAGGCATCGCCTCAGGCGTTGGGTGTCGAGATTGCCAACTGGCCGGCGGATCGACCGTTGATTGCCGGCGGCAGCGTGATTGTCGGACCGATGGGCGACGTGCTGGCGGGGCCATTGCGCGGGGAGGCGGGCTTGCTCACGGCTGAAATCGACACCGATGAACTGGTGCGTGCGCGCTATGACTACGATGTGGTCGGCCACTATTCGCGGCCGGATGTGTTTGAGCTGTCAGTAGATGAACGCGCCAAACCCGGGGTGCGATTCAACACATAACCCACTGGCTGACACAAAACCTGTAGGAGTGAGCCTGCTCGCGATAGCAATCTGTCAGTTAACGATTATGGTATCTGGCAGACCGCTATCGCGAGCAGGCTCACTCCTACAATGGATCGGTGGTGTGTCTGGAAATCAGTGGCGTTGCTGCCATTCTTCGCGGGTGATTTCCCACAGCTCCCGAGGGAAACGCCCACCGACGAAATCGTCTTCATCGGTCCGAATCAAACGCATTCCCGCGCGCTCCGAGATTCTGCGTGAGCCGATGTTCGGCGCCGCTTTCGGCACGCGCATCAGCGGGCGTTGAAGCGCGTTGAACCAGTAATCGGTCACCACCGCACAGGCTTCAGTCATCAAGCCTTGACCTTGCCACGCCGGCGCCAGCCAGAAGCCGCGATGGTTGTCCGCCTGATCCATCAGGCTGATATTGCCGATCAACTGTTCGGGTGCGGCCTTGAGGCGAATCGTCCAATGCCACTCCTTGCCTGCCGCCACCGCTGGCAAGGCAATGTTGCGCAGATAGGCGAGGGCACCGTCCTCCGGATACGGCCATGGCACGGCCGCGTTCAGATAACGCACCACGTCCCAATGCGGAAATTCGCGCTGCACGGCTTCGGCATCGGCCAGTTGCAATGGGCGCAGGATCAGTCGTTCGGTGTACAGCGTCGGTATGTCTTCCATAAACCTGCAGCCTCCATGCGTGTCTTTCAGGAACGCAGCAGGCTAGCGCATTTTTACCAGTTAGCGGCAGTGGCCTTGGGCAGGCTGAGCTTGCCGCTGTCGACAAAGCGCATGGTGCCAAACAGACCGCCGGCAAGCTTGCCGCGCAGCACATAGGGCAGGTTATCGAGGGTTTGCGTCTGGCTCAGGCCAAGAGTCTGGCGCAGCACCGAGAACGCCGAGATGCTGACGGGGACTGTGACGATGGTTTCGGAAAAACGCGGGATCGAACCGCTCTGATCGCTCACGCCGGAGGCCAGCGAATGGCCGTTGACCTCCAGATCCAGCGCAATGCCGTTGTAGTCGATGGCCGTCTCATTGGGGTTCTGTACGCGAATCTTGATGGCGAAACGCACTTCCAGATCCTGGCTCGGCAACGGTTCGAGGCCGACCACGTTGATGTTCACCGGATCACGGTTGGGGAAAAGCGCACAGGCGCTGAGGGACAGCAGAAGCAGTGACAGCATGACGGCTTGGAAACGGCGCATAAACGGTCTCTCAACAAAAAAGGGCTGAACCGTCACCGGCTCAGCCCTCTCTATCAAAGGCCAGACGTTAGCGGTTCAAATGTGCGACAGCCGCCACCGGGGCAGGTTCACCTTTGGCCGGCATGTCCGGGTTTTCCATGACCTGAAGGATAGAAGCTTCCGGGTCGAAATCGTCTTCTTCCAGCTCGATGAATTCTTCTGGCAGAAAGATGTTCAGCACGATAGCGCACAACGCACCGACGGTGATCGGCGATTCGAAGATGTTGCGCAGCGCTTGCGGCAGTTCGCGCAACACTTCCGGCACAGCGGCGATGCCCAGGCCCATGCCCAGCGAAATCGCCACGATCAGCATGTTGCGCCGATGCAGGCCCGCCTCGGCAAGGATCTTGATGCCGGCCACCGCGACGGTGCCGAACATCACCAGTTCGGCGCCACCCAGTACCGGTTTCGGCATCAGTTGCAGCACCGCGCCGATCATCGGGAACAGCCCCAGCAGCACCAGCAAACCGGCGATGAAGAAGGCGACGTAGCGGCTGGCCACACCGGTGAGTTGAATCACGCCGTTGTTTTGCGCGAAGGTCACCATCGGCATGCTGTTGAACACCGCCGCCATGGCCGAGTTGAGGCCGTCGGCGAGCAGGCCGGACTTGATTCGGCGGATGTACAGCGGGCCTTTGACCGGTTGCCGCGAGATCATCGAGTTGGCGGTCAGATCACCGGCAGCTTCCAGCGGCGACACGAGGAAAATCACCGCCACCGGCACGAACGCCACCCAGTCAAAGTTGAAACCGTACTTGAACGGCACCGGTACGCTGACCAGCGGCACCTCGGGCATCGAGGCGAAATCCACCGTGCCCATCAGCCACGCAACCACATAGCCCAGCGTCAGGCCGATAACGATCGCGCCCAGGCGCAGAAACGGCACGTCGACGCGGTTCAGCACGACGATGGTGCCGATCACCAGCGCTGCCAGAAAGATATGGCTGGCCGCCCCCAGATCCGGCGCGCCGAAACCGCCGGCAATGTCGGTCATGGCCACTTTGATCAGCGACAGGCCCATCAGCGTGATGATGGTGCCGGTGACCACCGGGGTGATCAGCATGCGCAGTTTGCCGATGAACTGGCTCAGCACCACTTCGATGAAGGCTGCGAAAAAGCACACGCCGAAGATCGTCGAGAGAATTTCATCGGTGCCACCACCGCGCGCCTTGACCATGAACCCGGCACTGAGAATCACGCTGATAAAGGAAAAACTGGTGCCTTGCAGGCACAACAATCCCGAACCGACCGGGCCGAAGCGCTTGGCCTGGACGAAGGTGCCGAGGCCGGAAACGAACAGCGCCATGCTGATCAGGTAGGGGATTTCACTGTGCAGACCGAGGGCGCCGCCCATGATCAAAGTCGGAGTGATGATGCCGACGAAGCTCGCCAGCACGTGTTGCAGCGCGGCAAACACGGTGGCAGTCAGGTGCGGGCGGTCGTTGAGACCATAGATCAGGTCGTTGTTGCGCGGGGCTTTTTCAGAGGCGGTCATGGTGTTTTGCGCGCCGCGAGGCGGGGCCGGGTCAGAAAATGGAGGCGCAGGATGCCGGAAGAGGGCGGCGAGGGCAACGAGCAATAACTGCCTGAAAGGTCAGGTTTTATTGGCCGCTAGCGGTAGACGGCTGTGTAGGAGCTGTCGAGTGAAACGAGGCTGCGATCTTTTAAGATCAAAAGATCGCAGCCTGCGGCAGCTCCTACAGCGAGATGTATCAGGAGAAGGCTGCGAGCAGATCTTCTTCAAACGCCTTTTGCGCATCCCCCGGCACCTGTGCCCGATGCCGGGCCAGATGAAACGCCACCTCGAAACTCAACTCGCCCTCGCGGATTGGCCGCAGCAGGCCCTTGGCTTGCCAACTGCGCGCATAGTGATCCGGCAGATAGCCGACATGGTTACCCGACAGAATAAAGGTCAGCGTACCTTCAACCTGCTCCGACCGCGCCGAGCAGACCTTGCCCTGAAACGGTTCGTCACTGCGCAAAAACCGATAGGGGTGATCGACTCGGTCACAGGCCTGCAAGGCTGCATCACTCGGCGCTGCATCGGTAAACAACGGATGGCCGGCAGCACAGTACAAATGCTGGGTTTCGCTAAACAACTGGCGATAGTCGAAGGCACTTTGCACTTGCGAAAAATAACCGATCGCCAGATCCAGTCGCTGTTGCAACAGCAGGCGTTCCATTTCGCCGGGCATGGCACTGATCAATTCGATGCGTACAGATTCATCACGCTCGCGAAAGCGGCGGATCGCCACCGCCACCCGCTGCAACACCGACTGATCGACCGACTCGGAGATCCCCAAGCGCACTTCGCCGATCAAACGCCCGGCGACGCCGTTGGATTGATGGCGGAAGGTTTCAATCGATTCAAACAACGTGCGCACAGCAATCAGCAACTGCTCGCCCTTGGGCGTGACGCTGAAACCGCCCTTGCCGCGACTGCAAAGACGATAGCCGAGACGGGTTTCCAGTTTGGCCATTTGCTGACTGATGCTTGACTGACTCAGGCCCAGATCACCTTGAGCCGCGCTGAAACCACCGCACTCGACCACCCGCACAAACAGGCGCAACAGTTGCAAATCGACGTCGTGCAGTTGACCCAACATCACATTACTCCGGAATAAAGTCAGGATAATTATTCGGCTATTTTTCTAATGTATCGGACCGCGCATCCTGCAACCACTTCCTCCGGTCAGGTGTTCGTCATGGCTCCCGTGTTCAAGCTGTGTTTCCCCGCGCTGCTGTTGTCCGTGGCTCTTCAGGCGCAGGCCGAGGACAAAACGCTAAATCTCTACAGCTGGGCCGATTACGTGCCACCGCACACCCTGCAACGGTTCGAGCAGGAAACCGGTATCCATGTGCGTTACGACACCTTCGACACCTCCGAGGTGCTGGAGACCAAGTTGCTCACCGGTGGTAGCGGCTATGACGTGGTGGTGCCGTCGTCCAGCGTTCTGGCGCGAGGACTCGCGGCGGGTGCGCTGAAAGAAATCCCCCACGACGGCCTCAAGGGCTACGCCAATCTTGATCCGGACCTGCTGGAAAAAATGTCCGCCGTCGACCCCGGCAATCGCTACGGCGTGCCGTACACCTGGGGCACCTTGGGTCTGGGGATGAACGTTGAGGCGGTGAAGCAGCGCTTGCCCGATGTGCCGCTCAACAGCCTCGATCTGCTGTTCAAACCCGAGAACGCCAGCAAGCTGAAAGACTGCGGCATCGCGATCCTCGATTCGCCGCAGGAGGTCATTGGTCTGGCCCTGCATTACCTGGGTAAAGATCCCTACAGCACGGACAAGAACGATCTGGCCGCCGCCGAAGCGTTGTTGCACAAACTCCAACCGTCGGTGCTCTACGTCGCCACTGGCCGGCAGATCAATGACCTGGCCAGCGGCAACGTGTGCCTTGCGCTGACCTACAACGGCGACGCAAGCATGGCCGCTGATCAGGCACACAAGGCCAATAAACCCTTCGAAGTGGCGTATCGCATTCCCAAAGAAGGCACGCTGGTGTGGCAAGACAATCTGGCCATCCCCAAAGACGCGCCGCACCCCGAAGCCGCGCGGGCGTTCATCGAATTCATGCTGCGGCCGGACTCGGTGGCCGAGCTGACCAACACGCTGTTTTTTGCCACCGCCAACCAGGCCGCTACGCCGCTGGTGGATGAAGCCGTGCGCAACGATCCCGACATCTACCCACCCAGCGAGGTGCGCGCGCGGCTGTATGCCGATCGCAGCATGAGCCTCAAGGACATGCGTCAGCGCACGCGTCTGTGGACCACTTTCCGTAGCCATCAATAACAACAGGAGCACCACGATGGATGTGCCCATGCAAAACGATCAGGCCCTGACCCGTGACAGCCTTTATGGCACCGCCGCCGAAAGCACCTACGCCGGCATCACCAGTTTCATGCGCCGGCGTTACAGCCGCGACCTGCGCGGCGTCGATGTCGCGGTCAGCGGCGTGCCGTTCGACACGGCCACCAGCAACCGCCCCGGCGCACGTTTCGGGCCACGGGGGATTCGCGCGGCTTCCACCGGGATTGCCTGGGAGCGCCACTGGCCGTGGACGTTTGACCCGTTCGATCATCTGGCGGTGATTGATTACGGCGACTGCAATTTCGATTACGGATCGCCACACACCGTCCCGGAAAGCATCGAAGCCCACGCCGAACAGATTCTCAACGCCGGCAGCGCCATGCTCACATTTGGTGGTGATCACTTCATCAGCTATCCGCTGCTCAAGGCCCATGCGCGCAAGCACGGCACGCTGTCGCTGATTCATTTCGATGCGCACAGCGACACCTGGCCGGATGAAGAGGGTAAACGCGTCGATCACGGCACCATGTTCTGGCACGCGGCGCGCGAAGGTCTGGTCGACCCGGCACGTTCGGTGCAGATCGGTTTGCGCACG
This sequence comes from Pseudomonas sp. IT-P395, assembly GCF_949767675.1. Classification (NCBI taxonomy): domain Bacteria; kingdom Pseudomonadati; phylum Pseudomonadota; class Gammaproteobacteria; order Pseudomonadales; family Pseudomonadaceae; genus Pseudomonas; species Pseudomonas sp. IT-P395. The sequence continues at coordinate 234,221 of NZ_CATKPW010000061.1, read as the reverse complement.
ACCAATGACGATCACATGGGTTTTCAGGTGCTGGACGCCCGGCAGGTGCATCGCCGTGGCTGCGAAGCGATTGTCGAAGCGATCCGCGCCCGGGTTGGCGATAACCCGGTGTACCTGACGTTCGACATTGATTGCCTGGATCCGGCGTTCGCTCCCGGCACCGGGACGCCAGTCTGCGGCGGTTTGAGCACCGTGCAAGCGCTGGAAATTCTCGGTGGTTTGCGCGGGATCAATCTGGTCGGCATGGACGTGGTGGAAGTTGCCCCGGCTTACGATCACGCCGACGTTACCTCACTGGCCGCCGCGACATTGGCCATGGAAATGCTCTGCCTCTACGCCGCCCGACACAAAGTCGATCTCTAAACCCGCCGGCAATGATCGTTCCCACGCTCTGCGTGGGAATGCAGCCTGGGACGCTCCGCGTCCCCTCCACGGCCGAACGCGGAGCGTCCGTTGAGGCATTCCCACGCGGGAGCGTGGGAACGATTATCCCGTGGAGACGCGAGCCGGTTCAGGCCACCGGGATGATCGGCAGGTCCAACGTTTGCGGGCCGGTAAAGCGCGGTGTGGCACTGGCGATCGTCTCGTGCGGGACACCGGCCGGCACGCTGCTGCTGTCTTGCAGCCGAGCCATGTGCTGTTCGCTCAGTTGCACCTCGAGTGCGCCGAGGGTGGCGTCGAGCTGTTCGCGGGTGCGCGAGCCGAGGATCGGAATCAGCGCGGTAGTCGAGCGTCGGGCTTTTTCGCGAAGCCAGGCGATGGCGACATGGGTTGGGCTGGCGTCGATTTCTTTGGCGACGGCCAGCAACGTATCGAGCAGGGCGGTTTCGCGGGCGCTTTTTTCCGCATGCACCAACATGCCGAGTTTGCTCGCACGGTTGTTGTCATCGCCGCCGCGATACTTGCCCGTGAGGAACCCGCCGGCCAACGGAGACCACAGCGTCGCTGCGAGTCCCAGCGCTTCAGCCATCGGCAACAGTTCGCGCTCGGCAGTGCGCTCGGCGAGGCTGTACTCAACCTGAATCGCTGCAATCGGTGCGAAGCCACGCAGTTCCGCCAGTACATCGGCGCGGGAAACGCGCCATGCCGGGAAGTTCGACAGGCCGGCATAGTGAATCTTGCCGGCGCGCACCAGGTCATCAAAACCACGCAGGATTTCTTCCATGGGCGTCACGCCATCGGTCACGTGGGCCCAGAACAGATCGATGTGATCGGTGTTCAGACGCTTGAGGCTTTCCTCAACCGCGCGAACCATGTTTTTCCGGCTGTTGCCGGTGTGGGAAATGCCGTCGGCCGGAGTCGTGCCCATGCTGTATTTGGTGGCAATCACCAGGCGATCACGCTCCGGGGCGATGAATTCACTGAGCATCGATTCCGACTGTCCGCCCTGATAACCATTGGCGGTATCAATGAAATTGCCGCCGGCATCGAGGAAGCCATCAAAGATACGCTTGGCTTCGTCACGTTCGGCGCCGTGACCCCAGCCGGTGCCAAAATTGCCGGCGCCCAGTGCCAATTCAGAAACACGCAGGCCGGTTTTGCGACCAAAAACCTTGTAATGCATGGCGATGCCCTCGATAGAAAATTGTCTGCTTGAAACATTATGCTCGAAATATTTGGCCAATATGATGTTGATAATATTCAGTGTCAAGACGTTTGCCGCTCAGCGGTCATGCCCGCCATTAGCGTCTTCCGGCTCCTGCCATTTTCTGACACCAGCCTCTGCTAAGCTGCGACCACTTTCCCAGTTGAGCCTGACCATCGTGTCGCGTACCACTCGTCTTTTGACTTTGCTGCAAGTGCTGCGCGGCAAAAAGCGCCCGGTGACGGCGGCAACGCTGGCCGCCGAGCTGGAAGTGTCCGAGCGCACGCTCTATCGCGATATTGCTGAGCTGACCGCCCTCGGCGCGCCGATCCATGGTGAAGCCGGGATCGGTTATGTGCTGCGCAGCGGCCTGTTTTTGCCGCCGCTGATGCTCAACGCCGACGAGACCGAAGCCATCGTCCTCGGCTTGCGTTATGTCGATCAGCGCGGTGATGAAGTTCTCGGCAAAGCAGCGGCGGATGCGCTGGCGAAAATTGCCGCAGTGCTCGATCCGCAAGCGCAGGAAGCGCTGCGTAATCCCACCGTGATGCCGGGCCCGCCGGGTTATGGTTTTCCACAAAACGCCGTGCCGTTGAACGTGTTCCGCCACGCTATCCGCGATCAGGCCAAACTGCACATCGATTACGCCGACGCGCAACAGGTGCCCAGTCAGCGGCTGATCTGGCCCTTGGCGCTGGGCTTCCTCAATGAGGTGCGGATCATCGTCGCGTGGTGCGAATTGCGCAGCGCCTACCGCACTTTTCGCACCGACCGCATCAGCGCCGCTAGCCGCCAGGGCGACAGTTATCCGGGGCGGCGCAGCGACCTGTTACGCACCTGGCGCGAGCAGATGCAGCTGGACGAAAGTGGGCGCTTCACTCCTGACAAAAACTGACGCAGCGCTGATTTAGGATGGTCGCAGAACCAAACAAAAAAGGAGCTGCAACCATGTCACATCCTGTCTCTACACTGGCCCCGGCGATCGCTGCGTATATCGATGCGGCCAACGCACGCGACACCTCGCGGGTCGGCAGTTTTTTTGCCGAGGATGCCAACGTGTTCGACGAGGGCCAGCATCAGGTCGGCCCGCAAGCCATCGCGCAATGGATGCAAGACACCGGGCAACGCTATCAGCCGCGGGTCGAAGTGCTCGACGTCCAGCAGCGCACCGGCAAGGTACTGGTGCACGGGCTGATTTCCGGGACATTCCCCGGCAGCCCGGCCCAGTTGCGCTATACGTTTCGCTTGAACGAACAGGGCAAAATCGCCCGCCTGGATATTTCCCTGTAAGCATCGTGGCATACTGCCGCGCATGACTTTCGACACTCCCCTCAGCGCCTGGCAACACGCCGTTCAACACAAGGGCTTTGTCCAGGACGAAGCCCAGGAACACGCGGTCTGGGCGCTGCAAAAATGCCATGAAGCCCTGCACGCCGGTGCCCGTTCGGTCACCGGCGTTTACTTGTGGGGGCCGGTCGGGCGCGGCAAGACCTGGCTGATGGATCAGTTCTATCAGAGCCTGCGCGTACCGGCGCGACGCCAACACTTTCATCACTTCATGGGCTGGGTGCATCAGCGCTCGTTCCAGTTGACCGGGATTGCCGATCCGTTGCGCGCGCTGGCCAAAGAGCTGGCGGCGGAGGTGCGGGTGCTGTGCTTCGATGAGCTGTTCGTCAACGACATCGGCGACGCGATCATTCTCGGTCGGCTGTTTCAGGTGATGTTCGACGAAGGCGTGGTCATCGTTTGCACCTCCAATCTGCCGCCGGATGATCTGTACGCCGATGGCTTCAACCGCGATCGCTTCGTACCGGCAATTGCCGCGATCAAGGCGCATATGCAGGTGGTGGCGGTGAATGGCGCCGAGGATCACCGCTTGCATCCAGGGGCCGGCCTGCAACGCTACTTTGTGATCACGTCGCCGGTCAGCGCGCTGGACGAAGTCTTTCAGGCGTTGACCGCCGGACAGCCAGCCAGCACCGAACCCGTGTCGGTCGGTCATCGTCAGTTGAACGTCGTGCAGGCCAGCGAATCGGTGTTGTGGTGTCGCTATGCGGATCTTTGCGAGCAGCCGTTCGCCGCCATGGATTTCATCGCGCTGTGCGATCGCTACACGGCTATTCTGTTGAGCGAGGTGCCGAACCTCAGCGCACAGAAACGTGAAGGGCGCATCGCGCGCGGCACCGAAGATGGCGCGCAGCGGGTGGTGGCCGGTGATCGCGAGCTGCCGCAATTGTCGGTTCACGATGACGGTGTGCGGCGTTTCATCGCGCTGGTCGACGAGTGCTATGACCGTAAAGTGCCGCTGTACATCGAGGCGCAAGTACCAATGGACGCGCTGTACACCGAGGGTTATCTGGAATTCCCGTTCCGCCGCACTCTCAGTCGCTTGCAGGAAATGCAACTGCAGCGCTTTGCCGAAACGTGAGTGAAGAGGGCGCCGACATGAGCCAACCGCTTTCCCATCATTTGCTGACCATGGCCTACCAGAATGCTTGGGCCAATCATCGTCTGGCCAAGGCCTGGTGCCAGCTCGGTGCGGCAGATCTGGCCGCCCCCAGGGCGAGTTTCTTCCCGAGCATTCGTCTGACTCTCAATCACATCCTCACCTGCGACTGGTTCTACGTCGATGCACTGGAACGCGAGCTGCGCGGGGCTGAGCCGCATCCCGACTGCTATGTGTTTTTCAATGCGGACGAGCCATTTACCGACGGCCCGCAACTGCGCGATGAGCAGGCGCATGTTGATCGACGGCTGATTGCCTATTGCGAGCAACTGCGCGATGACGATCTGGCCCGGATTGTCACCATTGCCCGCGACACGCCGCAGCACGACAGCCGTTTGCGCATGCTGTCGCACCTGTTTGAACACCAGATTCATCACCGAGGCCAGGTGCATGCGATGCTCAGCGACACAGTGGTCAAGCCGCCGCAACTGGATGAGTTTTTCTGTGCCGGCGAGAGCGGCCTGCGCGCCGAAGACTTCGCCGAACTGGGCTGGACTGAAGAGTTGATCTGGGGCCGCGATCGGACGATCTTTTGATCTTTTGCATTTGCGGGTTGCCCGCTCGATCACCCCCGCGCTAAGGTCAGACAGCCTTTCAGTGCGCACTTTGCGCGCCGGGGCTTTTGTGTGTTCGGGGATGGAAATGGATTCCGCAGAGATTCTTGTGCTTCAAGCCAGCTACAGCAATCCAACGCACGCCGAGGCCATCGGTATCGTGCTCAATCATTACGCAGAAGACCCGATGGGCGGCGGTCATTCGCTCGACCCTGACCTGTTGCGTCGGCTCCCCGAAGAGCTGGCCCGACGCCCGCATGCGTTCAGCGTGCTGGCCTTTGTCGGGGGCGAGCCGGCGGGGCTGGTGAACTGCTTTGAAGGGTTCTCCACGTTTGCCTGCAAACCGTTGGTCAATGTCCATGACGTGGCGGTGGTGGGCAAATTCCGCGGCCTCGGTCTGAGTCAGAAAATGCTGCAGAAAGTCGAGGAGATCTCTCGCCAGCGCGGTTGCTGCAAAATCACCCTTGAAGTGCTGGAGGGCAACGCTGTGGCCCAGGGGTCTTACCGCAAGTTCGGCTTCGCGCCGGGCATGTTCGACCCGGATCATGGGCAGATGCTGTTCTGGATCAAAAACCTCCAAGCCTAGAAGCCCCTAACCCTAACCCTAACCCTAACCCTAACCCTAACCCTCCCGAAACGTCGGACCGCCCAGAGGGCGAGGGGACTGACCGAGGTGTTTGGGCAAGGTACGCCGACCTGAAACATCGAGCCAAACGTAGGTTTTGAAAAGCATGAAAATCGGCTCCCTTTCCCCCTCGCCCCTTTGGGGAGAGGGCTGGGGTGAGGGGGGATCTTGCTGACCCAACCCAATCTGCGAACTCGCGACAGCATAAGGTCGAACACCCCGCTCAATGCCCATAAAAAAAGGCGCCCCAATCAGGGCGCCAAACTGTCTTCTTCCGGGCCAGAGCGGAGCCACGGAAGGTCCATCGGTTGCTCGGTCAATCTCAGTCGCGATAGGACTCGGTCACTTGCGCCGTCTGGTCGGCGGGAACGCGAATTTCTTTCGCGTTGGCGTCGCTCTGCTGCGCGCTCTGGGCGTGGTGAACCGGGAAGTTATCGTAGTAATAACGCATACGCTCAGCGCCGCCCTCGGCAAAGACGCTGGCAGAACCCAGGGCAAACAGCCCGGCAAGGATTACGGTAGTGATTTTCATGGTGCCTCCTACTGAACAAGTGGGAGCCGTTCGTCCATGAAGCAGATCTCGGAAGAGAGTCTGGGTGGCGTGAATTAACACCGGGTTAACGCCCGTTCAGTGTAGGTTTTGCAGCATGTTGCGGGGCGGTATCAGACAGACGCGGCGCACATCAAGCGTAGGTGCGCTGCGCCCGATAGGCGGGGGTCAGAGCTTCCAGTCGAGACTCAGGGTGACGGTGCGCGGGTCACCCCAGTACACACCGTTATAGAAGCCGACGTTGTCGTAATACTTCTTGTCGAACAGGTTGTTGACGTTCAGCGACGCCGACAGGTGTCGATCAAACGCATAGCGCGACATCAGGTTGACCACGGTGTAGGCGCTCTGGTTGATGCGTGCCTCCTGAGTGTCGCCGCCGACCGGTCGGCTCGACGTGCCATACACATCGCTCTGCCAGTTCACCGCACCGCCTACGGTCAGCGCCTGCCATTCGCCCGGTAAACGGTACGCGGTGGAGACGCGCAGCAGATTCATCGGCTCACTGGTGTTGGTGCGCTCGCTGTCGCCGTCGACCGAGTGGGTATAGGTGTAACCGGCGGTCATGTTCCAGCCCTGAAGGATTTCCCCGGACACTTCAGCTTCAAAGCCGTTGACCTTGTTGCCCTTGCCGCCGGATTTGTAGAACTGCTCACGGGTCACCGGATCCGCCGGTACCGAGTTATCGAGTTCGGCGACGTTGTCCTGCTTGCTCCAGAACAGCGCCGTGGACAGGTTCAGGCGTTCCTCGAGCAAACTGCCCTTGACGCCCACTTCATAGTTTTTGCCGACAACGGGGTCGATGTATTTGCGGTTCTTGTCGCGGTTGCCCTGGGGTTTGAAGATGTCGGTGTAACTCACGTATGCCGTGTACTCCGGGGTCAAGTCGTACAGCAGGCCGGCGTAAGGCGTCCAGACGTCGTTCTGTTTCTGGCTGGTGTAATCGACCTTGGTCAGTTGCCGGCTGGCGTCGTAACGGTTGCTGGTGCTGGACGCTTCCCAGCTGCCGTATCGGCTGCCGAGCACGGCGTGCAGATCATCAGCCAGGCTCAGGCGCGTGGCGATGTAGCCGGCTTTCTGCCGGGTATCGTCCTTGGAGCCGGTGAGGTCGGTGACGGTGTCGCTGAATTTGGCGATATCACCCATGTACTTCCAGTCGCGGATTTTTCCGTAATCGCTGGGTTGTGCGCCGGCAATGGTGTACGGCGAGTTCGAGCGGCGTTCGGCCTCGCCATAGCCGAACATCATTTCGTGCTCACGGCCGAGCAGCGAGTAGGGGCCGGAGACATTGAAGTCATACGCCTGCATTTTCTGCGTGCCGATCATGTGCGAGGTGTAAGCGAGCATGCCGCTGCGGTCGGCCTCGGGGAAACCGCCACCGCCGTAATACACCTTGCCGTCGCTCGCGCTGTCGCGGTGGGTGTACGCAGCTTTCAGGCGCCAGCCGCCGGCCAGTTGCTGATCGAGGGTGGCAAACGCGGTTTTGTCCTGCAGCGGCCAGGAACTCCACGACGTCGCCATGTTGGTCGAGCGCCCCAGACCGGCCTTGCTGCCATCGGCATTCCAGTAGGGCACGGTGCCCCAGGACGAGCCTTGCACATGTTTGTTCTGATAGTCGTAACCGACCGCCAGCACGGTAGAGTCGGTCAGGTCGGCTTCGAGCACGCCATAACCGACCTCCCGCTGTAGCGCGTATTTGTCTTTGATCGACTGGTTGTCGCGATAGGCCAACACCGTGCGCCCGCGCAAGCGTCCGTCGAACGCCAGCGGCCCGCCGACATCGACGTAGCTGTAATAATTGTCATAGCTGCCACCACTGACCCCGGCCAGCGCCTGCCACTGCGCGGTCGGACGCTTGCGCACCATGTTGATCGTCGCCGACGGATCACCCGCACCCGTGGTCAGCCCGGTGGCACCGCGCACCACCTCGATACGGTCGTAAATGATGGTGTCGGAGTCGGACTTCATGCGATCGAAGGTGTTGAGCATCCCGTCAATCTGGAAGTTGTTGATCGCATAACCACGCGATGAATAGCTGACCCGATCCGAATCCAGATGCTGCACCACCACACCGGTGGTCTGGCGCATGGCCTCGGACAATGTACCGAGCTTGAAATCATCCATCTGCTGCCGGGTGATCACCGACACCGATTGCGGGGTTTCCTTGATCGACAGGTTCAGGCGCGTCGCCGTGCTCATGGCGCCGGTGGTATAGGACTCGGTGTTCTCGGTGGTGGTGCCCAGGCCTTGCGCACTGACATTCGTCGCGGCCAGTTCAAGCGCTGCGTCAGTGGGCTGCGGCGGTTTTTCGGCATCGGTTTCAGCCAGCAAATCAGCGCTGAACGCAGCGCTGCACAGGCCAAGGGTGAGGGTCATGGAACGGGTAATGGGCGCGAACATCGCAGCCGACTCCTTGTCTTCGAGGGAAAAATTTCGTTTGTTCAGAGACGAAGGGTGGGGCCGGGATTTAGTATCAAACGAGAAATATTGTTATTTGAAAAGTGTTTCAGAGGTTTGACTCGACCTCGCTGAAAAAGCACATGATCGCAGCCTTCGGCAGCTCCTGCACCGATCTCAGTAGGAGCTGCCGAAGGCTGCGATCATTTGATCTTGCCGTTATCAGACGCGCAAACGAATCTGCCGGCCCAACACATCCATCACGTCACAGCCATCACGCAGCAACATCGCCGCCGCATGGGCCAGTTGCTGCACATCAGCACCTTTGGCGGACGAGATATCCAGGCTGGCCAGACTTTCCATCATCTGCGTTACTGCGAGAAAACGACTGGCCGCGCTGCTGTGCAAGACATCCAGCGGGGCTTCAGTCGAGATCAATAAAACCGGGATGCGGTCCTCGTTGTGAGTCATCGAAATGTGCGAACTCATGCTTCACCTCCGGCCTGCGCGGCATGCAAACCGGCGACGGAAGCCAGCACCAGTGCGCGGCCGGTGCTGAGCATTTGCTGACTGGCCCAGTGCAGTGAACCGCTGTGTTCCGGGCGGGTAGCGGTGGGGGCTTGGTGGGCGAGGGCTTCGGCACAGTTTAGGTAAACGGAGGCGTGTTCGAGGGCGTCGAGGAGGGGGATGTCGGGTTGGACGGTGAAGAGGTGGTGGGCGACGTGGTCGCAGGGGGCGAAGGGTGTGGATTTTGTGGTTGGATCGGTCATCGGTGTAGCTCCTTAGTCATCAAGAGCTGCCACCAGATCGCCGTCAAACGAATGGGTGGCAACTGTGTGCAGGTTGACGGACCGGTCTAAGGTACCCGGCGCACCCGAAAGTGCCCCGCACACAGTCACCATTTAGCTTTGTTTCGAGCACGCGAGCGCGCCAGCAAAGTTGGAGAACAATGCACACCTTAAAACCGCCGAGCCGTCAAACCCGATCACGAATGAGTCGTGACAGGGCGCGAGGATAGGGAGTGAGGGCAGGGCAGTCAACAGCTGCATATTCCCGGAGTTTGCCGATATTCCTTGCAGGCGCAAAGCTACACGCGGTGACAATCTGCCAGTTTCTTCCGGCGCTAAAGATCGCAGCCTGCGGGAGCTTCCTAAACTAAATTGTTTAGGAGTTTTCGCAGGCTACGATCGTTGATCAAAGGTTTAGATGCTGTGGTCTAGCCTCGTTTACTTCTCCATTGTTGGGCTAGTTAAACCATTTTAATTCACCAATATAAACAATCGGAATGGGTGATAATTCGTCCTCGGTCCAGATTTCGAAAAAATTGAACCGCCTGCCTGTTGGTGCCTCGTAATTAAATGGCTCATAGGAGACTGTGTACGGAAGACTGAGTTCCTCTATGAGTATTTCTCGATCATAGAAGCGAATTTTGTGGCTGGACGATTTTACAGTATTAAGAGTTATTGTAATATTGGTGACAGAGTCTTCTGCTAACTTGAATCTTGTCCTGCACATTTTATAAATACCCAATCCCATTACAGGCGGGGAGGTAGACCGTATATGAATGAAAGTTCCTTGAATATACTCGATGATAGGGGTGATTTCCAACCCACTTTTAAATTTTGTAACCACGTTTAAGGGAAGCTTTCTTGCAGGTTCATCATCCCAGTTTTCAAATCCTCCCACTTGGGAATTGCGTATTGTCAATTTCGACTCTGGAAAACTGACCGCATTACTTGCATTGGATAACTTGTCATAGTTCAACTTGAACGAAATTTTTAACTCAGTCTCATCCTTAAGTTCCCGTAACCAGGCAACCTGTGCTGCCATCACTAACCCCTCTGCCTGTTGATGCGCCTCACCTGCGCGGAACACCTCTACTACGGGGTTACCGTTCTTGTCAGTTCCGTTGTAACTAAGCCAGATGCACTGGCCCACAGCCTGCAACATCCATTTTTCAATCCGCAGTTGCGCACCTTCCTCCAGCCGTGTCACATCCAGCTCATCGCCCACCGCACCATCAATGCTTGGCGTCGGTAAGTTCTTGTCACCATCAGCAATCGGCAACACAGTCAGGATTAACTCGTCCGAGTCTTGCGGCACACCATTGCGAATGACGGTGTAAATCACCTTGACCGTTTTACCCAAGTTGAATGCAACCAGCGAATTGGGCAGGGGGATCTCCATATCCTGCTGCGCGGTCACATTTACCGGACCCTCCGTTTTGCTGCCCTCTCCCGGCGTACCTGTCCACGTCACGCTCACCTGAGTACCGATCATGTCCGGATAAGCCCGGACAACAGCAGTCAATGTGTCTTTGGCGGCGATGGGTTGCAGAATGTTATTGGGGGCCTCTTTGATCTCGGGATCTTTAAGATCGAGTGCCACCCCGATCCGCAGTTTCAACTCCCGCGAATGCCCCAGCGTTTCTCCCCCTCGCTCAATCTTGTAATCCGCCGTCACCGTGCCGTTACGATTGGCAGTCACGTATGCCTTGCCCACCGTGAACTTCACCGGTTTGCCTACTGTGGCCGGGATCATGTCCAGATAATCGCTGGTGCTGCCGCCGCTGGCCGAGCCGCGCCAGTAGTAGGTCACACGGTCTTTGTCCTGGGTGCCGAGGAAGGGCATGACCAGTGTTGCGCCGGTCGGCGGCACCTTGTCCGGATCCAGCACGTCATTGGCGTCTGCTCCTTCGACTTCCGGGCGATCAAAGGTCGGCATTGGCACGCCTACCTGCATCATGAACGGCAGCGATTCGCGCACGCTGAGCAGCAGGTTGTCTCTGTTGGTGACGACGTAGTAAACCTTGACGCTCAAGCCATCGAAACGCTGAATTTCGGTTTTGCTTACGTTACGCAGAACGGGCTCGCCTTCCGCTACGTTGCCGACCTGGCGCGGATCCTCGTAGTAAACGGTATCGCCGCCAGGCGCCTGCGCTTCCCAGATCACGTTCAGCAGATCACTGCCGTTGCGACCGACGTACCACGGCGCACTCACCGTCGCCCACGTCGTGTCGACTGGCAACGTCCCGTCCGGTGCCTCGACGACGCTAGGCGCGGCCAGTCGGCTGATATCGCCCACGACGCTGACGCCGGTGTTTTTCGAGGGACGGTCGGACTCATTCTCGCGGCGCCGGACAAAACCCACCGACGCACTGCCCTTGGCGATGGCGCGTACGGCTTCGTTGGGGATGATAAAGTCGAGCTGAAAGGGCACGAACTCCACGGTTTTCGATAACGGGCCGACGATGATTTGCGGGCCTTGCGCGGGGGTGCCGGTCCAGGTCAGGACGACTTCATCGTTCACGGCAAAGTCTTTAGCCGTCGTGTACACGCGAACGATGACGTCGTCGTCACCCAGTGTTTCAAGGTCCACGCGATCGGTCGGCTGGCCTTTGACCAGCACCAGTGGCGAGTCCAGTCGATCACCGTTCATGTCCACCAGCACCGACTGCAGGGCTGACCATGGCGCGCGCTCGTCCGGGTAGTTGCCGCAGCGGTCGACGACCTGAAACGCCACCGCCACCGCGGAGCCATCGCCGGCGGCCTTGATCAGGTCGTAATCGAAAGTGATGTAGATGGGGTTTTTCACCGGATCCGCCGCTTGTTCCGGGGTGACCAGATGCATCACTTGCTGGCTGCCCCAGCGGGCGTGGATGCGGTCGTAGCGGGTCAGGTGGCGGTAGAGAACGATGCGCATCGTCACCACGTCGGTTTCCGAAAATTTCTGGTCGACTTCATAGCGGTCGAGGGAAAAATTCAGGTCGGAGTGGCCGTCATCACCGGGGATGTCGTCATATCCGCCGGGGCGGGTCAGTTTGACCAGCAGCTTCAAGCGGGGTCTGGATTCTTCGCCGGGATGGTTCTTGCCGGAAATCTTGTAGTAAACGTTGGTGGCGTCACCGTCGAGCACAGAATCCTTGGTCAGGGTGAAGATCACATCGCGATTGAGTTCGGAAGCATGTTGAATGGTCTTGCTCCACACCTCCTGCGTAGCGTTGTTCCAAAAAACATCGACCCGGTCGCCGATCTCCATGGAGAGCCAGGCAGGCACAGTGCCTTGCAAGCCGTTTTCCACCGCACGAATGGGGATGCCGCCATCGTAGTCTTCCGCTGGGGCGAGCGGGTTCAGGGCGGGGAAGTAGAGGGGCTTCAGGGCATCCGGTGTTGGGTTGGACATGGTGGCGAGCTCCGTTCGGTGAGGTAACGGCGTGATTGAAAGCGCATTGCTGGGGTTGCGCACCTGTCAGATCTGACAGGTGCGGGCTGGAATCCGACGGATGGTAATGTTGGGAGAGGTCGAGTCGAACTGAAAAAACCTTAGAGATTGATCGTTCCCACGCACAGCAAAGGAATGCAGCCCGGGACGCTCCGCGTCCATCCCAAAGCCGAACGCGGAGCGTCCGTTGAGGCATTCCCTCGCGGGAGCGTGGGAACGATCATAGAGGCCCGCTACTGCGGCACATCCAGATTATCCATCACCCGATTCACCGCAAGCTCACCGAGCATGATCAACTGCGCGATCCCCAAAGCACACAAGCCGGCGGATTCTGGCGTAGCTGTAGGCAATGGCGCAGGATGTGTAGCCTCAAAGACGTGTCTGCAGGTGTCTTTTAATCAGCGGAGTTTAAAAGGCATAGGATCGGGCAACCGGCTGGGTGCAAACATGGTTTGTCCCTGTAAACCCAGTGTGTGACCGACACTCACACAATTGAATCATTCCATGAAGGTTGACGTGTTGAGTCAGAAGCCCAGCGGGTACTGGATTACGACATAGATCCGGTCGATATCATCACCTGCCTGCGCCTCGTTGGCCCGGTGCGAGACATGCGATACCTGCACCGACAGATCCTTTGCCGCGCCCGACTGCACGACGTACTTCAAATCGATATCGCGCTCCCAATGCTTGCCGCCATCGCCTTGCTGCGGCTGGTAGTTTCCGCCGTCAGGGTCGAACGGATTGTAGGAGCCGCCCTTTGGCGCGTGGGTGCCGTCGATGTGGCTGCCGCTGACGTAGCGGGTCATGAAGTTCAGGCCGGGGATGCCGAAGGCGCCGAGGTCGAGGTCGTAGCGCGCCTGCCAGGAGCGTTCGTTGGCGCCGTTGAAATCGGCGTATTTGATCGAGTTGGCGAGGTAGATCGAGTCGCCACCGACGAAGTCGAACGGCGTGTCGCCATTGATCCGTTGCCAGCCGAGCATCACCGCGTGGGGGCCGAAGGTGTATTTGCCGGACAGGCTGAACGCGGTGTTGTCGATCGCGCCGGCCAGTGCTCGACCGGTATCGCGGGTGTGGTAGAGGTTGGCGTCGAGAAGTACGCCCGATTGCTTGAAGTGCAGATTGCCGTAGTACTGGTGCCATGTGTCGCTGAGTTCCGAGGCATACAACGCACCGCCTACTGGACTGTCGGTGAACAGATCGGCGCCGAGAAAGCTGATCCCACCGGCCTCGGTATTGGCGCCATAGCCGTAGAAATCGCCTTTGCCGGATGAGCTGTCCTGATTCTTGAACGCGGTGAAATGCCCGGCCACCAGATTAAGGTGATCGAACTCGGCGCTGTTGAGCAGAAAACCGGTGGCGTACTCCGGTTGCAAGCGTTTGTCGGAAGTGTCGAACACCGGGGTTTCGACGGTCATTTCACCGAAGGCGAGGGTGGTGCGCGAGGTTTTCAGCTTGAGTGCGCCGCCCGCGCTGGAGTAGTCATTTTCGCTGCGACCTTCGCTGTCGACCGGCAGCAGACCGGTCCCGGAATGCCCTTTGCCACCGTCCAGTTTCAGCCCGGCGAAGGCGTGGGCATCGATGCCGAAACCGATCGTTCCAGGTGTGAAACCGGATGAGAAAGTGCCGATAACGCCTTGAGCCCATTCTTGTTTGTAGTTTTTGCCGGAGGGTGAGGGCGAGCGATAGTCGTTGCTCAGGTAGAAGTTACGGGTGAGCACTTCGCTTTTGGCATCGTCGAAAAAACCGCTGGCGTGGGCGGTTGAGTTCAGACCGCAGAGCAGCGCGAGGAGGGTGAGGCGTGAAGAGGCGCGGTCGATCATGGTCGGTGGCCAGCGGCAATGAAGATGGCATGAATGATCGAGGGATTGCGGGGAGGGGGATTGAGCGGATGTGCTGAATTGCTGTGGCTGTCAGGTCATGAGGTTGTGAATGCGCTGACGCCATCGCTGGCAAGCCAGCTCCCACAGGGATCTATGGTGTACCCACCGATCTTGGCATCACACAAAAAATGTGGGAGCGAGCTTGCTCCTACAGGGATTTGGGTCGAATGTGGATTTTGTGACTGGAGCTGAAATCTGTGGGAGCTGGCTTGCCAGCGATGGCGGCGTGTCAGTCAAGTTTATCCAGGCTGACACACCGCTATCGCGAGCAGGCTCGCTCCTACAGTTTTAAGCGCGTTACGCAAGCGGCGGCGTACGTGGCGGGATCTGGCGTTTGCTGCCGGTCGATTCAAACGCTGCAGCCAGGCGCAGCAGGTTCGAGTCGTCGTAGGCGCGGCCGGCGAAGGTCAGACCGACCGGCATGCCGATGTCGGCCATCACGCCCATCGGCACGGTCACGGTCGGTACGCCGAGGTGGCGGATTGCAAGGTTGCCGTTGGCCACCCAGATACCGTTGCTCCAGGCAATGTCGGCCGACTCAGGGTTTACATCGGCGTCCGCCGGGCCGACATCAGCAACCGTCGGGAACAGCACGGCGTCGAGGCCCAGTGTGTCCATCCAGTCTTCGAGGTCGATGCGCCGAGTCTGTTCGAGACCGCGCAGGCCGTCGGGTACGGTGGGGATTTCATTCCACGGCGTGATGCCGCGCTCGGCCATGCGCACGTATTCGTCCATGCCGGCAGCCAGATCGCCTTCACGGTTGGGCAGGGTGCCCGGGTCGTGCGGGAAGATTTTCGGCCCGTCGACGTCGACCAGACAATTGAGTTTCGGGTCGCCGTTGGCTTGCAGGAAGTCGTCGAACGCCCAAGCGGTCAGATCCCATAACTCATGGTGAAGGAACTCTTTCGAGACCAGGCCACGGGTGAACACGGTTGGCGCGCCGGGCCGATCGCCTTCGCAGTTGGAGACCAGCGGGAAATCGGTTTCGATGACTTCGGCACCGGCAGCTTCGAGTGCCTGACGCGCCTGCTTCCACAAGTCGATCACCGACTCACGGGTAGTGATGCGCTGGCCGGTCGGGCCACCGATGCCCGGTGCTTCGCTGGTGCCGGCTTCAGGGTCGGCATTGATGAACATGCGCGGTACCGCGAAACGTTTGCCGGCCAGCGCTTTGGCGTCGGCGGCCAGATCGGCGTAAGCGGCGGGGCGCACCTCGCTGACGCTGGGGATCGGCACCCACGGTTGCAGGCGCCAGAGGTCGCCACGGGTGTCTGGGTCTTCGGCGACGACTATGTCGAGGACTTCGAGCAGGTCGGCCATGGTCCGCGCGTAAGGCACGACCACGTCCATGGTCGGCGTCAGCGGCCAGTTGCCGCGCACCGAGATCACCCCGCGCGACGGCGTGTAGGCGCACAAGCCATTGTTCGACGCCGGGCCACGCCCGCTCGACCAGGTTTCTTCCGCCAGACCGAATGCAGCGAAACTCGCAGCAGTGGCGGTGCCGGCACCGTTCGACGAGCCGGAGGCAAACGGCGCGGTCAGGTAATCGGCGTTGTAAGGACTTTCAGCGCGACCGTAGACGCCGCGTTGCATGCCGCCATTGGCCATCGGTGGCATGTTGGTCTTGCCCAGGCAAATTGCCCCGGCCGCGCGCAGGCGTTCGATGGTAAAGGCATCGCGATAGGCGACCAGATCGGCGAAGGCCGGGCTGCCGGACGCGGCGGTCAGGCCCTTGACCAGATAGCTGTCCTTGGCGGTGTAAGGAATGCCGTCCAGCGGGCCGAGGGTTTCGCCTTTGGCGCGACGGGCATCGGAGGCCTGTGCTTCGTTCAACGCTTCAGGGTTGCGCACGACTACGGCATTCAACGCCGTTGCTGTGTCGGCACCGTCGTAGGCGTCGATACGGGCCAGATAGGCCTGGACCAGCTCGACTGCGGTGGTCTGCCCGGACTCAAGGGCGGCACGCAGTTGGGCAATGGAAACCTCGGTGACTTCGATCATGCGCTCACCGCTGTTTGAATTTGGGTGTTTATCCTGGAATGGGTGTTCATATCGGTTCTCGTTGCACAGCTATAAGCGACAAGGTTAAGACTGGCGCCTATTTAACACCAAGCAGCGTGCGGAGTAATCGGCGGGATTGATCTCTTGCCTGTTTTCAACCCGACCGACGCCATCGCGAGCAGGCTCACTCCTACAGGGGGCTGCGGGGTATGCAGAATTCGTGTCTGCTGTAGATCCATGTGGGAGCTGGCTTGCCAGCGATGGGGCCAGCCCATTCGATAATGAAGTGTCTGAACTATCGCCATCGCTGGCAAGCCAGCTCCCACAGGGATTTGTTGCGTTCCCAGAAGACAGGTACGTCCTCAGACGATCACAGCACCCCGTACTCCCGCGCCGTCCGATCCACCGCAATCCGCGTCTTGTCGATCAGCTCATCCAGCTCCGCACGCGTGGCGACCAGCGCCGGCGCCATGATCATCCGCCCCAATGTCGACCGAATGATCACCCCCTCCTCAAAACCAATCGTACGGCAACGCCAGGCGATATCGTTTTCATTGGCAAAACGCTTGCGCGTCGCTTTGTCCTCAGCGAATTGCAACGCCGCCACCAGACCAACCCCCTGAATCTCACCCACCAACGGGTGATTGCCAAACACTTCGCGCAGGCAGTTTTGCAGGTACGGGCCGGTGTCGGTTTTCACCTGAGTCACCACGCCTTCATCACGCAAGGCCTTGAGGTTGGCAATCGCCACGGCGGCCGCGACCGGGTGGCCGGAGTAGGTCAGGCCGTGGGCAAACACGCCGCCTTTCTCGACCAATGCTTCGGCCATGCGCCGCGACAGAATCAGGCCACCCATGGGGATGTAGCCGGAGGTCAGGCCTTTGGCGATCGACAGGGTGTCGGGCTCAAACCCGAATGTCTGATGCGCGAACCATTCACCGGTGCGGCCGAAACCGCCAATCACTTCGTCCGCACACAGCAACACGTCATATTGGCGGCAGATACGCTGGATCTCCGGCCAGTACGTCGCCGGCGGAATGATCATGCCGCCCGCACCCTGAAACGGTTCGGCGACGAACGCCGCCACCTTGTCGGCGCCCAGTTCGAGAATCTTCTCTTCCAGTTGCCGCGCCGCGCGCAAGCCAAATTCTTCCGGGCTGAGGTTGCCTTCATGGGCGAACCAGTAAGGCTCATCGATGTGCGCGACATCGGGAATGCTGCCGCCCATTTCGTGCATGAATTTCATCCCGCCCAGCGCCGTCGCAGCCAGGGTCGAGCCGTGGTAGCCATTCCAGCGGCCGATCATGATTTTCTTCTCGGGTTGGCCCATCACCTGCCAGAACTTGCGCACGGTGCGGATCAGCACTTCGTTGGCTTCGGAGCCGGAGTTGGTGTAGATCGCGTGGCTGTAGTGCTTGGGCAGCAGGCTGAAGAGCAGTTCGGAGAGCTCGATCACCGCCGGGTGAGTGGTGTGGAAGAACATGTTGTAGTAGGGCAGTTGTTCCAGCTGCGCGGTGGCGGCAGCGGCGAGATCCTTGCGCCCGTAACCGAGGTTGGTGCACCACAGGCCGGACATGCCGTCCAGGTAACGCTTGCCGTCGTTGTCCCACAACGCCAGCCGATCACCGCTGACCATCACCCTCGGGCCTTCCTCGTTGAGGGCCTTCTGATCGACGAACGCGTGGATGTGGTGAGCGGCGTCAGCGGCTTGGTAATCGCGGGTACTGCGGGTCGAATCGAATTCGGCGGACATGGCGGATCTCCAGAGCAAAGGGCAAGTGAGTGCGTTCGTCGCAGCGCTGCACGGACAAAGTTTTGTCATCTAAAAATATTTTTGTAAAGAAAATATTTGTCGGTGAAAAAATATCTCCGTAGGCTGAGAGCCATTGGCAAGGATCATCAGAGGCAACATGAGCGGACTCAGAGAGCGGCAGAAGGAACAGCGCCGGCAGGTGATTGCCGAGGCGGCGCTTGAGCTGTTCAAAAGCAATGGCTTTGCGGCGACCACGCTGGAGCAGATCGCGGTCCAGGCGGGCGTTTCCGCACCCACAGTGGTGAATTATTTCGGCGGCAAGCAGGAGATTCTGCTGGCCTTGCTCAAGCAACCCGACGAGCAAGCCATGCGCGAGGCGCGGGCCAATCTGGACGAGGACAGCGATCCCCTGGAGTCGCTGTGCGAGTTCGAAGGGTTGATGACCGATTACCAGCTACAGGCAATGCCGGCTTCGTTGTGGCGGGAACTGGCGCCGTTTCTACTGACCGGTGAGCTGGCCGAGGCGATGAGTCCATGGAACGCGGCCGTGATCGAAGAGACCAAAGCGCTGCTTTTGCATTTCCAGCAAGCGGGAAAAGTGCGCGAATCGATCGATCTTGACGTGGTGGCAACCCTGTTCAACCAATACGCGAACATGGCGTTCATTCGGTTGGCAACGCAGGAAATCCCGGACAGGGCCGCGCATGCCTTGCACATGCGCGGGGTTTTGAACCTGTTGTGTCACGGCATGCTGGAGCGCTGAGCGCCCCGATCAAAATCGCCACGTCACGCCACCGCCAACAATGTGCAGCGCGCTATTGGGATAACTCCCCGACAGCGTCTGCCCATTGCGTTTGGTCTGTTGCACATCCATGTCGCCCAGCCAGACCAGCGTGTAATTGAGGTTGAGGTCGGTGTCTTCGGCCAGTTTGTAGCTCAGCCCGGTCGCCAGCCGCCAGGTCTCGTTCATCGGGTTGTCGACGGTGCGATCCTTGTCCTTCACGGCGGAGCTGTCGTAACCCACGCCCATGTTCCAGCGCAGTTTCGGGCTGATCTGGTTCTGTGCGCCGATCGACAGGTGCCAGGTGTCCTGATACTTGCGGTCGACCGAACGTGAAACGTCGCCTGCCGCCGTATCCACCGACACGCCGATGTCGGCAAAGTCGCTCCAGTCCTGCCAGTTCACCGAACTCAACAGCGTCCACTGTTCGTTCAACTGATGGGCAATACTCAGGGTCGCGGTCTGCGGGATGTTCATGTCGATTTCCAGGTCGTCGACGTCCAGCCGAGACAGCGCCAGATTGAGCAGCGGATTGCGAATGCCATGCACGGAAGGTGAGTCCTTGAACTCAAGTTTGACCTTGCTGGTGTAAGCCAGGCCGACAGTGGTGCGTTCATTTAACTGATAGCGCAGGCCGAGGTTGATCCCGGTGCCGATGTCGGTGTCCTTGTACTGCAACTTGCCATCCTCCTGAAACGGTGTGCCCGGCAGGAAGGCGTTATTGTCGATGGCCATTTTTGTGTAGTAGTAGCCATAGACCAGACGCGGTCCGATGCCCATCGAAAGATCGTCGGTGATCTTGTAGGCGAAGGTCGGCTGCATCGAAATGCCGATCAATGTCGATTCCTGGCTGAAGTAGCGGCCGGCCCAGTCATCGTCGTATTTCACGCTCAGGCCGAAGTTGCCGTACATACCGAAGCCGATACTGGCGCGATCATTGAGCTCATGGCTGATAAAGAAACTGGTGCCCGGCAGGAGCGGCAGCGGATTGCCGCCCTCGTTGCCGGAAAAGTCGTTGTCACTGTCGCGATCAAAACCAAGGCCGCCGAATATGGCCTGGCCGGTCAGGCTGATTTGCGTGCCTTTGAGTGCAGCAATGCCGGCCGGGTTACTCATCAACACGCTCGGGTCAGTGGCCAACGCCGCCGAGCCGGCATTCGCCAGTCCCGCGCCTTCCTGACCCGCTTCATACAGATCAATACCGCCCGCCAGTGCCTGACCGCCAGTGCCTGCCAGCGCAAGAATGATCAGTGAGTGCGTCGACTTCATGGCGAATTCCTTATCAATGCAGATCAGCCTTCAGGTTTAGTCGCGATTTGGCGTGCGCACCAGTCGAGACGATGAGCCGGATGTGAACTAGGCTCACAGCGGTTCATCGATGGCCCACTCAGGAGCGCCGACATGGAAGACAAACCGCTGATCACCTTTCACAGTTCCAGAGCACTGCTGGACGTACTGATACGCGCGGGTCTGATCACCATTCTGGTGTTGTTCTGCTACGACATCTTTCATCCGTTTCTGAATGTCATGCTGTGGGCGCTGATCCTCGCGATCACCCTGTATCCACTCAATCAGAAGCTCGGCGCAAAGCTAGGCAACCGCTACGGTTGGGCGGCGATCTTGCTGGTGCTGCTGGGGTTGCTGATTTTAATGGTGCCGCTGAGCCTGCTCGGGGCTTCCGTTGCCGATTCGGTGAAAGTCGGCATGCACACGATGGAGGCAGGCCAGTTCGAGATCCCGCCACCACCGGCCAGCGTCGAGAACTGGCCGCTGATCGGTGCGCCGGTTTACGGCATCTGGCAACACGCATCGCAAGACTTGAGCTGGGCGTTCAAGGAGCTGGCACCGCACCTGTCCAACTGGGGCAAAGTGTTATTGCATCAAGCCGCTGGCGTCGGTGCCGGGATCGTGGTGTTTGTGATTGCGCTGATCATCGCCGGATTGGTCATGACCCACGGCGAGCGCGGGCATCGCACGGCAGTGGCCATCACCACACGCATTTCCGGTCCGGTGCGTGGCCCGCAAATCGCCGAACTGTGCACGGCAACCATCCGCGCCGTGGCGCAGGGCGTAGTCGGCATCGCGTTTATTCAGATGCTGCTGGTCGGCGTGGCGCTGGTGGTCATGGGTGTACCGGCGGCCGGTATTCTCGCCTTGATGGTGTTGCTGTTGGGCATCACCCAATTGCCGGTGCTGCTGATCACGCTGCCCATCGTGATTTATGTCTTCGCGCAGGACGGGGTCAGCGCCAGCACGATTATCTTTGCGGTGTGGATGGCGATTGCCGGGCTTTCCGACAATGTGCTCAAGCCGATGTTGCTGGGACGCGGCGTTGCGGTGCCGATGCCGGTGGTGCTGATCGGTGCGCTCGGGGGCATGGTCACCAGCGGTATTATTGGTCTGTTCATCGGCCCGGTGATTTTGGCGGTCGGTTATGAGTTGTTCATCGGCTGGGTGTATCAACCGGCCGATGTCACCGAGCTTCTGGAGAGCCAGCGCAAAGAAAATCTGCCATGACATTCTCTGCTCTCGCTGACGCATTGGCGTCCCCCCACACTGAGGTCTAGGCTGGTCAGTCAGTCGCCCATGCGGCGCAACGCCCACGCAGGGACAGGAGCGCAACCGATGAAATCCCCAGCCAGTATTGTCTGCCTGATGTTCACGCTGGTGCTCGCGCCGGGAGCCCGCGCTGAAGACCCGTCGGCTGCGCCCGCTGCCGAGGCCACGGACGATGCGCCGTTGATCAATCCGCAAGTGGTCGACAAGTTGATCGACATGGGCAATTACCTGCGCAGCCTGCCGAAATTTCAGGTCGATGCCCAAGTCTCGCGCGACACGGTTCTGGAGTCCGGGCAGAAGATCAAGACCGAGTCCGCCAACACCCTGAAAGTGGTCGGCCATGATCGCCTGTATGCGAAAAGCGAAGGCGATGTGCGCACTCGCGAGTTCTTCTATAACGGCAAGAAGCTCACCCAGTATTCGCCGTACCTGAAGTACTACACCACCGTTGATGCGCCGGCCACCGTCGCGGAAACCCTGCACAAGGTCGAGAGCTACTACGGTGTGCAGGTGCCGATGGAGGACCTGTTTCTGTTCGGCAGTGATCAGGCGCAGATCGATGCCTTGAAAGCCGCACTGTACGTAGGGCCGTCGGTCATCAAGGGCCAGCTCTGCGACCATTTGGCGTTTCGCCAGGAAGGTATTGACTGGCAGTTGTGGCTGACCCGCTCCGACAAACCCTTGCCGTGCAAACTGGTGATCACCACCACCGACGATAAGAGCTTCCCCGAGTACAGCGCGGTATATCAGTGGAACCTCAAGCCGACCATTCCGGACACGCAATTCACCTTCAAACCGGGCAAAGGCGATGTGGCGATTGCGTTTAAAAAAGCCAGCGATCAGGGAGGGCAGTGACATGAACAAGTCGATGACGTGGAGTCTGTTGTTATCGCTGGCCGCCGCCACGCTGCTGACCGCAGGATATGTCACCGAAGCCGATGCCCGGGGGCAACGCGCTCAGGGCCATGCCCGCGCCAACGTCAACCGCGCGCCGGCGCCGAACGCGCAACGGGCGCAGCGGATCAATGCGCCGCAACGCGCCAATCACGTGAATGCCGGTAATCGGGTCAATTCGGGCAATCGGGTCAACGCCGGCAACAACGTCGGCAATCGCAGGTACGTCAACAACGGCAACCGCAACGTCAACATCGACAACAGTCGCGATGTCGATATTGATGTCGACGGCCATGGCCGTTATGGCTACGACGATCACTACCATCCGGTAGCGACGGCGGCGGCAGTGACAGCTACCGTGGCGGTCACGGCAGCGGTGGTGGGAGCGATCTTTACCCCGGCGCAAATGCCCAGCAGTTGTGTGCAGGTGATTCGCTACAACGTCGCCTACATGCAGTGCGGCTCGACCTGGTACCAGCCGCAGTATCAGGGCAGTGATGTGACGTATGTGGTGGTCAACGCGCCGTGATCAGGCTTTCGGCACCCACGGTTGCATTTGCGCGAGCATGCCACGACCGCCACGGCGCAAGCCGGTGGCCAGGGTCAGCCACGACAGGTCGGTGCTAATGACGTGTGCAGCCGGGCTCCTTGAATGACGAGCGACCAGATTCAAGGCTAGCTGATAAACAAGGGATGAGCGCCGCGGCGCCCGTGCTGCAGATGGCACAAACCCGGCCAGTGCCGGGTTTGCGGTGGTTGCGCGGAATCAGTTAATCCGCGGGTGCTGCTGCACCAGTTCCTTGCGCTTGGCTTCGAGTGCGGCGATCTCGGCGTCGATGTCTTCGATTTTCTGCTCGATGTTGTCGTGGTGTTCTTGCAGCAGTTCCTTCGCTTCTTCAAGGTCGGAGGCGGCCGGCGCAGCGCCACGCAACGGCTTGTTGGCGGTTTCCTTCATCGTCACGCCGGTAGCCAGACCGACCACGGCGATGACCATCAGGTAATACGCCGGCATGTACAGATCGTTGGTGCTCTCGACCAGCCAGGCGACCACGGTCGGCGTCAGACCGGCAATCAGCACTGAAACGTTGAAGGCCGCTGCCAGCGCGCTGTAGCGAATGTGCGTGGGGAACATCGCCGGTAGGGTCGAGGCCATGACGCCGATAAAGAAGTTCAGCAGCACGGCCAGCATCAGCAGGCCGGCGAAGATCAGCCCGATCTTGCCGCTGTTGATCAACATAAACGCCGGGATCGCCAGAATGAACAGGCCGATGCTGCCGACAACGATGAAGGGTTTGCGGCCAATCTTGTCGCTGATAAAGCCAATTGCCGGCTGCACGAAGAGCATGCCGACCATGATCGCGATGATGATCAACACGCCCCGGTTTTCGCTGTAGTGCAGGTTGTGCGACAGGTAACTCGGCATGTAGGTGAGCAGCATGTAGTAAGTAACGTTGGTCACCGCCACCACGCCGATGCAGGTCATCAGGCTGCGCCAGTGCTTGGTCGCGACCTCCTTGAACGAGACTTTCGGGCCGCCGGCGAGGCCTTCGCGATCGCCTTGCTCAAGCTTTTCGACGTGCTGCTGGAATGCCGGGGTTTCTTCCAGGGCGTGACGCAGGTAGAGGCCGATCATGCCCAGCGGCAGGGCTAGGAAGAACGGCAGGCGCCAGCCCCATTCCTCGAACTTGGCTTCGCCCAGCGTCGTCGAGATCAACACCACCACGCCGGCACCGAGGACGAAACCGGCAATCGAGCCGAAATCCAGCCAGCTGCCGAGGAAGCCGCGTTTGCGGTCTGGTGCATATTCAGCGACGAAGATTGAGGCGCCGGTGTATTCGCCACCGACCGAGAAGCCCTGAGCCATTTTCGCCAGCAACAGCAGGATCGGTGCCCAGATGCCGATCGAGGCATAGGACGGAATCAGGCCGATGGCAAAGGTGCTCAGCGACATGATCACGATGGTCGCGGCGAGGACTTTCTGTCGTCCGTACTTGTCGCCCAGAGCGCCAAAGAACAAGCCACCCAGCGGCCGGATCAGGAAGGGCACGGAGAAGGTCGCCAGCGCGGCAATCATTTGCGTGCCGGGGTCGGCGCCGGGGAAGAACACTTTGCCGAGCACATAGGCGACGAAGCCATAGACACCAAAGTCGAACCATTCCATGGCATTGCCCAGTGCGGCGGCGGTGATCGCCTTGCGCATCTTGGCGTCGTCGACAATGGTGATGTCGTTCAGGCCGATCGGCTTGACGGTTTTCTTGCGTGATTTCATCCGGGTCTTCTCTTTGCTGATCCATCGTGCCGCGTAGATGCCATCTTTTTGATGGCGCGTACTCTTTGGCTCAGATACATGAGGACACGAAATAATTCACTGCTCGGCGCTTTTTTTCCTGACGCACCTGTGTAGGAGCTGCCGAAGGCTGCGATTGATCGTTCCCACGCTCTGCGTGGGAATGCAGCCGGGGACGCTCCGCGTCCCAACAAGATCGCAGCCTTCGGCAGCGCCTACAGGGGAAATGTGTTTATCGGCGGATGGCCGTATACGATTGCCGCAGGTCGCTGGCCCAGCCATCCAGCACCACTTTGACGTCGTCGGCAGTCAGCACCTGTTTGTCGTTCTCCAGCGGCACACCAGTGCCTTTGCGTATAACTTCGGCAATCACTTCGCCGGTCGAACCGTCCTCGAACGACACCTCGGTAGCGACCTGACTGTCCTGATCACGGATACCGGTCGCCGTGCTTACGCCCGCAGCAACGAGGGTGACGGGCAGCCACTCATAAAAGCGCAAACCCTGAGTGCTGGTCGCCACTTGGGTGATGGCGGGGCGCACCACCAGCGTATTCGGCCCCGGTTGATTGACCAGATGCATGACCTTGCCCAACTCCAGCCTGAGCGCGGCGTCGTAGTAGTCGGTGACCCCAGACAATGTGCTCAGCGGAATCCGCAGAGTCGGCTCGGCGCTCGGGTAAAATTGACTCGGCGCCAGATAAACCTGCGTGTATCGACCCCGGGCGAGGGCCGGGCTGACCCACGCCAATACAGCCTGACCGGACGGTGACTGGCGCTCGCTCAACACGCTGTAGTCATGCAGAAAACCGCTGTGTTCGACCTTGTTACTGCTGCAGGCCGACAGGCTCAGGGTGGTGGCGAGGGCCAGCGACAGTGAATGCGTGCGGGTCATTAACGGGTTTCCTTGCGAGGTTGCGTGGCGATGCTGTCCGAGCATTCGATGTGCAACTGGCCGTGGCTCATGATCCATTGGATCAAGTCGGCGGCGGCAATGCTGTGGACGTATTCGACCCAGTGCGCATTGGTCGGGCTGAATTGCTCGAAGTAGCGGCGCAAGACGATCCTGCTCTGATCGCTGGACACGCTCAGGCACGACTCCTGAAACACGATCGGCGTATCAGGGCCGAGCGCGGCGGTGCGCTGGCTGAGGATCAAGGGACGATTGCTGTTGTGCCCCCCGGCGCAATGGTTGTCGTTCAATAGCTTCATGCGAACCCCCTGGATTGGAATGGCCGCAGAATGCCCGCGAGGTTTTGCCAGAGAATGTCCGCTTGTTGTCTGGCGGGTAGAAATGTTGCTCGATTGAAATAAATGACCCGGGCGGCGAAATGGCTTTAGATTGGCTTTTTTTGGTGCATGGATTCTGTAACTGTGAGCAGACTGCTGTTCGTCGACGATGACGTGGAAATTCTCGCGCTGCTGAAGAAGTTCTTCGTGCAGCACGCCTATGAAGTCGACGTGGCGCCGCACGGCGAGGCCATGTGGGCGGCGATCGCGCAGAACCGTCCGGACACGATCATTCTTGACCTGATGATGCCCGGCGAAAGCGGCCTGAGCCTGTGCCAAAAGGTGCGCGCGCAGCTGGGCATTCCGATCATCATGCTCACGGCCATGGCCGAGCTGAGCGATCGCATTGTCGGTCTGGAGTTGGGCGCCGACGATTACCTGACCAAACCGTTCGCCCCGCAGGAATTGCTCGCTCGCATACGTGCCTTGCAGCGCCGCGCTGGCGAACAGCGCAGCCCGGTCGAGCCTTCACGCCCGGTGATCGGTTTCGCCGGTTGGCATCTGGACATCACCTGTCGCGAATTGCGCTCGCCGGAAAACGTGATGATTCCGCTGTCCGGCGGCGAGTTCGATTTACTCGTGGTCTTCCTCGATCACCCGCAGCGCATTCTCACCCGCGAACAGTTGATCGACCTGACCCACGGCCACGGCCATGACGCCTTTGATCGCAGCATCGATGTGCAAGTCAGTCGCCTGCGCCGCAAGATCGAACCGGACAGCAAGCGCCCGGACCTGATTCGTACGGTGCGCAACGGCGGTTATCTGTTCACCGCCAAGGTCAGCCGCTGATGATCCGCCGACTGTTGCGCGGCGACACCCTGCGCCGGCACATCGCCCTGACCATCGTGGCGGCGATGGTCGCGTCACTGGCGTTGAATGCGCTGTTCGTGCAAGTCGCCGGCATCTGGGCGCGGCCACCGATTGAACGCACCGGCCTGCTGGAACAGATTGCCGCGACCTCGCGGGTGATCGAAGCGGCCCCGGCCAACCTGCGCCCGCAACTGGCCGCCGCCGCGAGCAGCGCCATGCTGCACGTGTCGTGGCAAGCACAGCGCGCGGACTTCGACCTGCCCAATGACGGCCTTCGCCTGCCAGCGAGCAGGGTGCCGGTGCTGCAGCAACTGCTGGGCAATGATCGAAAAATCGAGGTGTTCAGCCCAGGCGACTGGCCGAACGGCAGTCCCCAGGCGCATTACGCCGCCGTCGTGCAATTGGTCGATGGCAGTTGGTTGTCATTTATCCCGCCGGAGCGCAGTTGGGGTCTGGAGTTTGGCGTGCGTATCGTGATCGTCATCGCGTTGGGACTGATTGCCACATTGCTCGTCGCCTGGGTCGCCACCCGGCAACTGGCCAATCCGTTGCAGCGTTTCACGCGTGCCGCCAGACGCTTCGGCACTGACCTGCGCGCACCGCCGATCAAACTCGAAGGCCCCGACGAAATTCGTCAGGCGATCATCGCCTTCAACACCATGCAGGCACAGATCCAGCACTTCATCGCCGAGCGCACGCACATGCTCGCGTCAATTTCCCACGACCTGCGCGCACCGCTGACACGCATGCGTTTGCGCAGTGAATTCATGGAAGACCTCGATCATCAGGGCAAATTGATTCGCGACGTTGAAGAGATGCAGTCGATGATCAACGCCGCGCTGGCGTTCTTCCGCGAAGACACGCACCGCGAGCAGACCACGGCATTCGATCTGTCGGAGCTGCTGCAAACCATCGTCGACGACTACCGCGATCAGCACATCAATGTCGATTTCGATGGCCCGGCGCATCTGGTGTACGAAGGGCGACCGCTGGGGATCAAACGGGTGATCGTCAATCTGCTGGAGAATGCGCTGAAGTATGCGCAGCGTCCGGGCATTGCATTGAAGTGTGATGAGTATTCGATCTGTATCGAGGTCAGCGACGAAGGCCCCGGTATCCCCGAAGCGGCGTTGGAGCAGGTGTTCGATCCGTTCTTTCGCCTGGAGGCTTCGCGCAACCGCGACACCGGAGGCGTAGGCTTGGGGCTGTCGGCGGCGCGGGCGATTGTGCGCGAGCAGGGCGGAGAACTGACGTTGAGCAACCGTAGCGGCCAAGGATTGCTGGCGCGGGTTGAGTTGCCGCGTAACGGATAGTTGCTGGCGTGAAATTTATTCTGTAGATTTTCATGAAATTATAAAAAGATAATTTCATGAGGTCGCGCATGTTTCAGCAATCCAGCCAGCACGTCGACAGCTATTACGCCCATAGTTGCGCGGATATTCTGAGCAACCGCGCTGTGCTGGAAGGCCAGCATGACGCTGACGTGGTGATCATCGGTGCCGGTTTCAGTGGCTTGCACACGGCGTTGCGTCTGGCGTTGGCCGGCAAACGCGTGGTGGTGCTCGAAGCCAGTCGCGTGGCGTGGGCCGCGTCGGGGCGTAACGGCGGGCAGGCGATTCTTGGTTGGTCGTGTGATATGCCGCCGCTGGAAGCTGCGCTGGGCCATGAACGGGCCAGACGGCTTTGGGATGGCATGCGCTGGGCCGCCGGGGAATTACGCGACTTGCCCGGGCGGCATGGTTTCGATTGCGACTATCGTCCCGGGCATTTGTGGACGTCGGTGATGCCACGGCGGGTCAGTCTGCTCAGCGAATGGCAACACGAGGCCAGCCACAAATGGGGCCACGATGGGTTGCAGTTCATTCCCCGTGAACAACTGCCGGAATGGGTGGCCACCGATCGCTATCAGGCCGGGCTTTACGACCCTGAGGGCGCGCACCTCAATCCACTGAAACTGGCGCTGGGCCTGGCGGACGCTATCGAGCGAGCCGGCGGGCGTATCCATGAACAAAGCAAAGCGTTGAGTTATCAGGAGCAGCGCGACGGTTTCCGCGTCAACACCGAGCGCGGTGCGGTGCGCGCCGATGTGCTGGTGCTGGCGTGCAACGCTTACCTCGATGAACTCGACCCGCAACTGTCCAGTTGCATTCTGCCGGTGGGCACCTACCAAGTGGCCACCGCACCACTGACATCCGAGCAGGCCACCGCGCTGTTGCCGCGCAATGTCTGCGTGACCGACAACCAGTTCGTCCTCGATTACTTCAGGCGCACGCCGGATAACCGTTTGTTGTTCGGTGGCAGCTGCACTTATCTCGGTGGCATGCCCAAGGACATCGCGGCAGCGACCCGACCGTTTCTTGAGCGGGTATTCCCGCAGCTCAAGGGCGTCGGCATCGAGTTTGCCTGGGGTGGGCATATCGACCTGACGATGAACCGCACACCCGATGTCGGCGGCGCGGGCAATCGATATTGGCTGCAAGGCTACTCGGGCCACGGTGTTCTGCCGACATTGGCCGCCGCGCGTGCGGTGTCCGATGCGATTCTCGGTGATGCCGATGAACTGGCGTTGTACCAGGGCCTGAGTAATGGCCGTTTCCCCGGTGGCAAACATTTCGCGGCACCGCTGGAGGCGATTGGCAAAGCCTGGTATCGCCTGCGCGACAGTATTTGATGAGACCTTTTTCGGAATCCATGGCATGAACAAGCAAGAAGAAATCGCCGCGCTGGCGATCCTCATCCACGACCTGCGCAAGCACAAGAAATGGACCCTGAAGGAACTGGCCGACAAGATCGGCCGTTCGGTGGGTTTCCTCTCGCAGGTCGAGCGCGGCTTGTCGCGGCCAACCGTGGCGGATCTCACCGCGATCAGTGAAACCTTCGGCGTGCCGACCACTTACTTCTACAGCCTGCCCAAGCCTAAAGAGTTGCCGTGGGTCACGCGCCCGGACGAGCGCCGCACGTTGTATTACGCCAACGGCATCACCGACATTCTGGTGTCGCCGCAGATCCGCGCCTCGTTCTCCATGCTCGAAAGCCATCTGGAAGCCGGCGCGAGCAGCGGCGACCGCCACTTGACTGACAGCTCGGAGCAGGGCGGTTACGTCCTCGAAGGCGAGCTGACGCTGTGGCTGGGCGACGACGAAGAACCCGTCACATTGAAGGCCGGCGACAGCTTTCAATTCGACAGTCATACCCGTTGCCGTTACGGCAACCTCACCGAGCAGCTGACTCGCGTGCTCTGGGTCTACACCTGATAACCACAAAGGATGAACACGATGGACGCTGTCTGCGCTGACCTGCTCGCCGAAGTACGGGCGTTTCGCCAACGCTACCCAGAGGTGCGTTATGTCGACCTGATTTGCCTGGACATTCCGGGGCACTTTTATGGCAAACGCTATCCGGTCGACATGCTCGAAAAAGTCGCGGCGGGCAGTGTGCTGAAACTGCCGCAGAACTGCGTATTGCTTGGCGTACAGGGTGGCTTGTTCCCGATCGGCGATTACTGCTTCAACGATGGCGACCCGGATGCCGTGCGCCGTCTGGTGCCGGGCACACTGAAACCGGTGACATGGGAAGCGCAGCCGCTGGGGCAGATGCTGATCACGTCGGACGGCACCGAAAAACCGATCGAGTTCGAACCCCGTGAAGTCCTCGCGCAAGTGCTCAAGCGCCTGGCGCGCAAAGGCATTCACCCGGTTGTGGCGTTCGAACTGGAGTTCTACCTGTTCGACAAAAAGCTGCGCGAAGGCTTGCCGCAATTCCCCCGCGACGACCTGACTGACGACGCCGATGATCAACCGAACCTGCACATCGAACGCCTCTCACGCTTCGCGCCGGTGCTGGATGAAATGGTCGAAGCCACACGGGCGCAGGGCATCGACGCCACGGTGATTACCGCTGAGCTTGGTCCCGGTCAATTTGAAATCAACTTCGGCCATCTCGACGACGGCTTGCGTGCGGCGGATTGGGCGGCCTTGTTCTGCCGCAGCACGCGCGGGGTTGCGCTTAAACACGGCTACCGCGCCAGTTTCATGGCCAAGCCGTACTTGCAGCATCCGGGCAGTGGCACGCATGTGCATGTCAGTTTGTACGACGCAGCCGGGAATAATCTGTTGGCGGCCAATGAACAGCAGCCGCTACGCCATGCGATCGCCGGTTGTCTGGAATTGCTGCCGCACAGCATGCCGATCTTCGCCCCGAACCAGAACTCGTTGCGCCGATTGGGCGGCACGGTGAACACCGCGACCAAAGCCAGTTGGGGCTTTGAGGATCGCGATGCGTGCCTGCGCATTCCGGAGTCGGACGCGAAGAACCTGCGGGTTGAATATCGCTTGGCGGGCGCGGATGCCAATCCATATCTGGTGCTGGCGGCAATTCTGGTGGGATTGGAGCATGGGTTGGAGTCCGGCAAAGAACCGATTGCGCCGCTGAATGAAGATCGCAGCAGCGGGATTGATTTTCCCAAGGAAATGTTTGAAGCCGTGCGTGCGATGCAGCATCAGCCGCAGTTGCGTGAGGGCTTGGGCGCTGAGTTTGTGGATGTATATTGCGAGAACAAGCGCCAGGATCATCTGGCGTTCATGCAGGAAATCAGTGCGCGGGAGTATCGCTGGTATTTGTGAAGCGGCAGGGCTCAAGAGCCATAGCTCTTCAGCCCTGAAAAAAGAAGTAGAGCCATCGGGATGCTTTCACGCAGGACGCCGAATCCGGCTGGCGTCTCTGGAGGGCGGGCACCCGAACTGACGGCTGTACTCTCGGCTGAATTGCGATGGGCTTTCGTAGCCCACTCGATAACAGGCACTCGCCACATCCAGGCCTTCACCCAGCATCAGGCGGCGGGCTTCCTGTAGGCGAAGTTGCTTTTGATATTGCAGCGGACTCATCGCGGTTACAGCCTTGAAGCGATGATGCAGCGTCGA
Source organism: Pseudomonas sp. IT-P395 (assembly GCF_949767675.1). Classification (NCBI taxonomy): domain Bacteria; kingdom Pseudomonadati; phylum Pseudomonadota; class Gammaproteobacteria; order Pseudomonadales; family Pseudomonadaceae; genus Pseudomonas; species Pseudomonas sp. IT-P395. The sequence goes on along the minus strand of NZ_CATKPW010000061.1, from coordinate 202,615 downwards.
GCTGCCCAGATTGGCGACCCGGGCAAGCTCTTCGATGCGCAAGGGTTGGGTGTAATGGTTATTCAACCAGTCGATTGCCCGCGTGACGCGTCGTGTTTGCGAATCACCCAGGGCTAGCTCGTACAGCCGACGTCCGTGCACGCCTCGCAGGAGGCGGTAGTACAACTCTCGAAGAGCGAGCGGCGCCAGCATGCCGATGTCTTTCGGTGTTTCCAGCAGCCGTACCAGCCGCAGCATTGTTTCGAGCAGGGGCACATCGACTTTCTCAAGAAAAAGACCCAGCTCCGGTTCGTCGGGGACGCCCGTCGCAGGCGCATCGGCGATGACCTGGGCGATATCCGTGGCCTCGAAATCAAAACGGATACACAGGTAGGGCGCCGCCGGGCTGGCGACCAGCACGCGCCCGGCAACCGGGAGCGTCACCGAGACCACCAGGTAACTCAGCGGGTCGTACAGGTATTGGTCGTCGCCCAGGCCGATTTCCTTTTGTCCTTGGACGATCAGGCACAGTGCCGGCTTGTGCACGGTATGGATAAGCTCCGAAGGCGAGTCGAAACGGATGACATGCAGGGACGCAATGGCGGTCTCATAGATCCCGGGCGTGGTAAAGCGTTGCGTCAGCAGGCGAACCAGTTCGTCACGGTAGATGGCCGTGTTTTGCAGGATGAAAGCATCGCTCTGTTCCATTTCAAGGCTCTCACAAGTGTTCATGAGCGTCGGCCCGCAATTGTCCAGGCAGACGATATTCACCCGACGTCATAAAAGTACTCATTGCCGATAGAGGATCATGCCGGCGTGATACAGCACGTCGTCATGAAAATGCCCGTCAGCGGTGAAGCCGGTGTCGTCCCAGTACTGGATGTAGTCACCGACGATTTCGTAGCGGCCTTGCCAGGCACTGTTATTTTTACCACGGGCCTCGTCGTAACGCCCAGTGGTCAGAAGCTCGTGACGGATGAAGCCATCAGCGGTGACCCACATGCCTGCGTAACGATGATCAGGTTTGGCTTGTGTGGCATTTTTCATCTGCTTTTCTCCTCAGTCCTCATTGAATCCGAGCGGCCTGCCTTGGCCTGTGCTGCATCCATTGCGTGCTTTCAGATTACGTAGCCGAGCGCAGCGGTGTCAGGACAAAACTGCCGCAGATTTGCCTGATCCTCTCGGGCTTGCCGGCGGTTCCTCCAGGCAGTGGCTCACCCGGCCGTGACAGTCATGCCGCCGTCAGCCATGACCACCGAACCGACCATGAAGCTGGCACGGTCGGAGGCGATGAACGCGACCACTTCGGCGATTTCTTCTGGTTGTGCGGCGCGGCCGATTGGCGCGGCTTCGCCATGTTGGGCAAGAAATGCAGGGCCATCGTCGACCACATGGTTGAGGATGTTGGTCACCACATCCCCGACGCCGACCGCATTAACGCGGATGCCGTGGCCAATGACCTCAAGCGCCAGCGTGCGCGTCAGTTGCGCGAGTGCGCCTTTGGAGGCGGTGTAGGCGGCAATGGTGGGGAAGGCGAAGTAGGAGGCGTAGGACGCGATGTTGACGATCGAGCCGGATTTATTGGGCATCATCGCTTTGACCGCTTCGCGGCTGTGCAGGAATGCCGCCGTAGCATTGACCGCCTGAATGCGTTCCCAGTCCTCGCGAGTCATGTCGATGACCAGCTTGTTGATGATGATGCCGGCGTTATTGACCAGGATGTCCAGCCGACCGAAGTGCTCGACAGCCAACGCGACCGCGCGCTCGGCGGCGCCGTCCTGAGTGATGTCGGCCACCAGTGGTACCAGACCAGGGCGGGCCAGCGCTGCCACCTCGGGGTTTATATCTTCGGCAATCACTTTGGCGCCGCGGTCATGCAGCAGCAGTGCGATGGCTTTGCCAATACCGCTGGCCGCGCCAGTGACCAGGGCGACTTTACCTGCCACTTCGTTCGGGGTGCAGTTGTTGATAGCGGTCATGATGTTCTCCAGCGTTGTGATCCAGTAGGGGGATAAGCCGTGTCTTTCAACGGCGACGGGCCTACTGTCTCGCAGCGCGGCGAAGTCGGCTTTCGCGGGATTGCCCACGCTGTCGGGGTTTTGCGCCGAAGATCAATGAGGACGGTTCGCCGCTCGGTTCAGCTCGCGGAAAAAGCCCGATATCATCAATCCGGCCTCCCTTATGAAAAGGACCTGTTCATGGCAACTAACGGGCGAACGTCCCAGGCGCCACTGTCGACATCCCGCCAGGACTTGCGCATCACTGGGGAGTCGATGCGTGAATATCTGCCAGGCGATGCGCAGACGCTTCCACCGCGCCTGGAAATCAAGGACGTTGTGATTCAGCTGTTCACCCATCGCAGCGTCATCGAGCCCATTCTCGTGCCTGCGGTGGTGGAACCGCTGCTCGTGTTGGTACTGGCGGGGGCGGCGAGGGTGGAGGAACGTATGCCGGGTGGGGAGTGGGAGGCGATAGAGGTCAGTGCCGGCGATTTTTTCCTGACCAGTTCTGAAGAACCCTATGAAATGCGCTGGCAGACGCACGGCGGCGATACTTTCGAAGTCATGCATCTTTATCTGGGGTTGCCGCTGATCGAGCAAGCGTCACGGGAGCTGTTGGGTGAGCATGCCGGGGCTGTTCGATTTCGCGATGTTTCCGGTGCACGGGACGCGCGCGTCGCGTATGTCATGGAGCAGCTGCGCACCGAACTGGTCGTGGAGCGCTCGCCCAGTGCGCTGTTCGTTCGGTCTCTGGCACAGGCGCTGGCCGTACATCTGCTGCGCAGCTATCTCGCTGAAAACCAGGCCGGGCGTCGGTTCAACGCCTTGCAAGCCTATAAGCTGCGCAAAGTCACTGACGCCATGAGTGCGGATCTGAGCGCTGAGTTCAGCCTGGCAAAGCTGGCCAGGCTTGCCGAATTGAGCGAGTACCACTTCAGCCGCCTGTTCAAGCGTGCGACGGGGCTATCGCCGTCGCAGTACTTCATTCGCTTGCGCATGGTTCGTGCACGGCACTTGTTGCTGGAGACCCGGCTTAGCGTTATCGACGTCGGGCTGGAGGTTGGCTACTCCAGCCCCAGTCACTTTTCCCAAGTATTTCGTCGCGAAGTGGGCGTAACGCCCAGCGAGTTCCGTGGTGCTTGAGTGCCGGTTCGCCACAAAATTTGCGGGTGATGCACACAGACACGAATAGGCAAAAGTTGCGCAGGTTTTGGCACGCGCCGGGCTGTCCGGTGCCTTTAATCTTTTCGACGTACCCCGCAGCAACGCCCGTGTCTTCAGCGGTCGATGCTGAACTTCAACACAGACAGCAGGAGCTACGGATATGTCGAACATTCAAAACAAAGTCGTCCTGATCACCGGTGCAAGCAGTGGTATTGGCGAAGCGGCGGCCAGATTGATCGCCGCCAAGGGTGCCCACGTGGTACTCGGCGCCCGCCGTACCGAGCGTCTGGACAAACTGGTCGCCGAGATCCACGCCGAAGGTGGGTCGGCAAGCGCCTGCGCACTGGACGTGACGGATCTGCAATCCATGCACGCCTTCGTGACATTCGCCAAGACGCAACATGGCAAGGTCGATGTGATCATCAACAATGCAGGCGTGATGCCCCTGTCGCCTTTGACTTCGTTGAAGGTCGATGAGTGGAACCAGATGCTCGATGTCAACGTTCGCGGCGTGCTGCACGGTATCGCCGCCGTCTTGCCGGACATGGAGGCGCAAGGTTTCGGCCAGGTCATCAATATCTCGTCGATTGGCGGTCTCGCGGTATCTCCGACGGCCGCGGTGTACTGCGCGACCAAATTTGCGGTCAGGGCGATCTCGGATGGCCTGCGTCAGGAAACGGACAAGATCCGCGTCACCGTGGTGTGCCCGGGGGTCGTCGAGTCCGAACTGGCCGATACGATTTCCGATGAAGTTGCCCGCGAGGAAATGAAAGCCTTTCGGCGAGTAGCGCTCAACGCCGACGCGATTGCGCGAGCGCTCGCCTATGCCATCGACCAGCCCGACGATGTCGATGTGAGTGAAATTGTGGTTCGTCCGACGGCCAGCCCACACTGATTAATCCTGACAGCAAGGTGCGTATAGGTTCGAAGGTGGTCGTTGATTAACGGCCGCTTCCGGACCCGTTGCTGTCGGGGTGATGGGGCGCCAAATCGTAGCGGATACGAAAATGAGTTGCGGTGTCATTTTCATCAGCTTTGCCAGTTGTGTTTTTTTCTGGCCGCTGGCTGTTGATACGCGCTTTTCCACCTTGGGCAATTCCCGCAATTGACAGCGGATGAACTACGCTCCAGAAACAACCCCGCAGATCGAAGAAGCGGTGCGCAAGGTCGAGACGACCAAAGTGATGGAGGGAACCAGCAGGCCGTTCTTCGGGATCCGGCATCCCTGATCGTCACCCTCGGAGTGCGCTCCGTGAAAATCCGACAGCCGCTGTTTACGCTCGTCTTGCTTGTTGCCGGTTGTGCGACCGTCAATGTTTCTCATGAACCCAGTCAGGCAATGCCAGCGCGCGATTCGGCGTTTGGCCGTTCTATCCAGGCCCAGGCCGCTCCTCATCAGGGCCGATCGGGCTTTCGTTTGTTATCCGAGAGCGCCGAGGCTTTTGCGGCCCGCGCCGAGCTGATTCGCAACGCGCAAAGCAGCCTCGACTTGCAGTACTACATCGTCCACGACGGCATCAGCACGCGAATACTGGTGAGCGAACTGCTGAACGCCGCCGACCGTGGCGTGCGCGTGAGGATTTTGCTCGATGACACCACCAGCGATGACCTCGACCGGATTATCGCGACGCTCGCTGCGCACCCGCGGATTCAAGTTCGCGTGTTCAACCCGCTGCACCTGCACCTGGGCCGCAGCACCGTCGTAACGCGGACGATGGGCCGGCTGTTCGACCTGTCGCAGCAACACCGACGCATGCACAACAAACTGTGGGTGGTAGACAACTGCGTAGCCATCGTTGGTGGGCGCAATCTGGGCGATGAGTATTTTGATGCGCAGCCCGACAAGAACTTCCGAGACATCGACCTGCTCAGTGTCGGCCCGGTTGCAGAGCATCTGGGGCATAGTTTTGACCAGTATTGGAACAGTGCTCTGAGCAAGCCCATCGAGCAGTTTCTCTCGATCAGACCGTCGATCACGGATCTGAAAAACAGCCGCACCCGGCTGGATGAATCCCTGGAGGAAACGCGCAAGCAGAATCATGCGCTTTACCAGCAACTGATGACTTACACCACGCATCCACGCCTGCAGGTCTGGCGGCAGGAACTGATCTGGGCCTGGAACACAGCGATGTGGGATGCACCGAGCAAGGTCTTGGCGAAGGGTGAACCCGCTCCGCACTTGCTGTTGGCCACCCAGTTGGCACCCGAGCTGAACGGGGTTACCCAGGAACTGATCATGATCTCGGCCTACATGGTGCCGGGCCAACCGGGAGTGGTGTACTTGACCGACCGTGCCGACGCCGGCGTGTCGATCAGCTTGCTGACCAACTCACTGGAGGCCACCGATGTGCCCGCCGCGCATGGTGCTTACGCGCCTTATCGGCAAACCTTGCTGGAGCATGGTGTGCAGTTGTTCGAGTTGCGACGTCAGGCCGGTGACAATGGCGGCAGCGGCGGCGGACCACGTCTGTTTCACAGCGGATCCTCCAATAGTTCCGACTCCAGCCTGCACAGCAAGGCGATGATTTTCGACCAGCAGAAAGCGTTTATCGGTTCGTTCAATTTCGACTCGCGCTCACTCTTGTGGAACACCGAAGTCGGGGTGCTGGTCGATAATCCGCAACTCGCCGGAAGGGTGCGTGAACTGGCCCTGGAAGGTATGGCGCCGGCGCTCAGTTACCACACCGTGCTGGAAAACAATCAGATGGTCTGGGTCACTGAGGATGACGGCAAACAGCATACGTTGACCAAGGAACCGGGAAGTTGGTGGCGGCATTTCAATGCGTGGCTGAGCAGCACGATCGGGTTGGAGCGGATGTTATAGAGGCTATGCCCACTGTGCTCCGTGGCAGTGGCTGGCGGTTATTCTGATGCGTTTACTGTCAGAAAGAGGGTAGGGGGATGAGCAACATAATGCGGCTTTTCAGTCTGTTGCTAGTGGTTGCGGGCAGCGGCCTTATTGCCATCGTTCCGGAGGCGCTGAGTCAAACCACCCCTCAAGCCGCCCAAGAGATAAAGGCCTTGCTGGACTTTGTCGAACACAGCCCGTGTCAGTTTGTGCGCAACGGACTTGAATACCCAGGACCCCGTGCTCGGGCGCATCTGCAGCAGAAGCTGGATTATCTGGAAGGCAAAAACAGGGTGAGCAGTGCGGAAGATTTCATCGATGTCGCCGCCACCAAAAGCAGTCTGAGTGGCCGTGCCTATGAGGTGCGGTGCCAAGAGAGCGTAGAGCCGGCGGGCACCTGGTTGAAGAGGGAATTGCAGAGGCAGCGGCACCTGCAGTGATCTTGTCTGCCGTCCAATAACAGCCCGAGTGAAGGATTCCGGCATGACTTAACGCATGAACCGGCTATCGACCCTGTAGGCAATGATGGCAATATGGCCACTTCAGGAGAAATAGCATCCGGCGCGAGGTGAAGCCGGATGTCATGCATTCAGGGATGAGGAATATGGTTTCGATTCAGGTGGATGGTGAGGACAAGACTGCAAAGATCAGCGACTGGGCGATTCGCTGGAGCGACAAGGACGAATTTCTGCAACTGACCTGTCACTACCCCTCCAGCAAAAAATACACCCGTCCTCTCAGCAATTGCCTTGTTTCGCCCACCCGCGAGTTGACCAATGCCTTGCTGCACAAGCGCGGCAGCACCAAGCCCATTGCCAACGCTACGATTTACGGCGAGCGCTATGCCGTCGTGCACTACCCGGGCAGCAAAAAGCCCTATGTCTACAAAATGGACGGCATCGGCTTTACCGCTCCGACAGCGATGAAGGACACGGCGGTCTTCCGCTATCTCACTACCGTGGCGAAAGCCCGACAGAATCACGCCAAGTCGCAGGGTGATCGTGACATTGCCGACAATGTGCTGCGCCAGCTCGAAAAACTGCCTGCCCTCGCGGGCACTGCCTTGCAAGCCTACTGTACGGGACGCAACGGCACGCTGGTGCCGGGGCAGGGGCTCATCTATCCGTTCGGGGTGAACGAGAGTCAGCTTAAGGCAGTCGAGCAAGCGTTCAGCGCGCAAATCAGCGTGATCGAAGGCCCGCCAGGGACCGGCAAGACCCAGACGATCCTCAACATCCTCGCCAATATTCTGTTACGCGGGCAGACAGTCGCGGTGTTGTCCAACAACAATGCTGCCGTGGAAAACGTCTACGAAAAGCTGGAGAAATACGGCTTGGGCCACCTGGTCGCCAAGCTTGGCAACCAGGACAAACGCAAGGCCTTTTTCGCCGAGTTGCCTGCATGGCCTTCAAGCCCGCCCGAGCCGGCACCGTCGCTGGATGAGATCCAGACGTTGCTGGCCCGCTTGAAGCGGCACCTGCAAGACCACAACAGGGCGGCGCAACTGCAAATCGAGCTGGACGAGTTGGTCATCGAACGGCGCTACCTGCAGCAGTGGCAGGCAGAAAGCGATGTGCAGGCCACGGGCTCGCTCGACAAATACGGCCTGACACCACGCAAGACTGCGGACCTCATGGCCTACCTGGCTTACCTGGGCGAGCAGCGCATTCATCTCAAAGACCGTGTCGAGCTACTGTTCAAATTCAGGATCTTTCGCACCAGACCATTCGCCGACGGCGAGGCGCGCATGGCCGTTTTCCATGCACTGCAAATGCATTACTACGACAAGTCGCTACGAGACAAGGAGGCGCAGTTGCGTGCGTGCCGTGATTCGTTGGCGCGCGCGAATTTCACGGCCCTGCTCAAAGAACTGATAGCCGCATCGATGCAGCGTCTCAAACGCCATCTGCAACTTCAGGTGCCGCCGTCGGACAGCTTTGATGTCAAAACCTACTGCGAGCGTTTCGATACCTTTATGCAGCGTTTCCCTGTTCTGGGCAGCGGCACGCACTCCATCGTCAATTCGATCGCGCCGGGAGCGGTCCTCGACTACGTGATCATCGACGAAGCCTCGTTGCAGGACATCGTGCCGGGTATCCTGCCACTGGGCTGCGCCAAGAATCTGATCGTCGTGGGTGACAACCGCCAGTTGCCGCATATCCCCGTGAAACTGGGGCTACAAGCGCCCGCCGAGGCCTACGATTGCGAGCGCTACAGCTTGCTGGACTCGTGCATTGCCGTGTTCCAGGACGCGCTGCCCAGAACCCTGCTGAAAGAACATTACCGCTGCCACCCCCGGATCATTCAGTTCTGCAACCAGCAGTTTTACGACAATGCACTGGTGCCGATGACCGAGGACAACGGCGAAGAGCCCCTGCGCCTAGTGGTGACCGCCAAAGGCAACCATGCCAGGAAGAACACCAACCTTCGGGAACTGGACTCTCTGCTGAAGGTGCTTGAAGAGGAGGGGCAACCCGTCGGTGTGGACGGCGAAGGGCGCGGTTACATTGCCCCGTTCCGGGCACAAGTCAACCTGTCCGGCACGCACTTGCCGTCGGATTTCGTCAAGGACACCGTGCACAAGTTTCAGGGGCGTGAGTGCGACGAGATCGTGTTCTCCACCGTGCTCGATAAGAAGCGCTACAACCAGGCGCGAACACGCCTGGATTTTGTTGACGACCCCCGCATGATCAACGTGGCCGTTTCGCGAGCCAAACATCGCTTCACCCTGGTGACCGGCGATGAAGTATTCACGGACAACAATGGCCACATCGCGGCGTTGATCCGCTACATCAGCTATTACGCGCAGGATGAACAGATCGTACGTGCGCCGGTGGTGTCGGCATTCGACTTGCTGTACCGCGAGTACGACCAGTCCCTCGCGCGCCTGGACGCCCGTCTGCGGCCCGAAGATTCACGCTACAAGTCCGAACAGATCGCGGCCCAGTTGCTGCGCGACGCGCTGTCCGCCCCGGCGTGCCAGGCACTGAAGTACCACACACAGATCCAACTGGATAAGCTTGCATCGCCGGCTGGCCTCGACTGGACGGAGGCCCAGCGGGCGTTCATGCGGCGCGCCAGTTGCGATTTCGTGATCTATTTCAAAGTGGGCAAGCAACCGATAGGCGTGATCGAAGTCGACGGCGGGTACCACGACCAACCTGTGCAGGCTGCTCGGGACGCCATGAAAAATGAGATTCTGGCTAGATGTGGCATTCCCATCCTGCGGTTGCGGACAGTTGAGAGTGATATTCAGCGCAGAATTGGCGACTTTATCGGGCAGTGGGGCAGTCCTCTGCATGGCGCATAAGCACTGGGGCAAAGGTCGTCAACTCTGATGGTCTGGCCCAATGTTTTCTTGATGTGGTCTGTTCCTGAAATTTCCTCTGAAACCTCAAAAATCGATAACTCAAAACTGCAGCTCATCACACATTCTTTGCAAGAACTCGTCGCCGGCTGCGCACTCGGAAAGCAGGTGATACCCTGACCAGATGTCCCAACCTGCAGCAAGCGTCAGATCTGCGCGCTCGAAGTCGGGACAAATTGTTTCGTCCAGGCCTACAACGACTTCGCCAACACGTCGAAAGCCCCAGACATTAACCAGTTTGCTTTCCAGCGCCTTCCAGTCAGCATCCGACAACTCACCGAACTCGATGAGTAAATGGCCATTTGCAGCTTGCAGGACAATCATAGGTTCGCGCCGGGGAAGGGGTATAAGGTCGATGGGGGGCTAGCATTCAAGTAACTGCACAACGTTAGCAAGGAACATACATGTTGGTCATAGGCATTGATCGGGATAGCGTGCATGCAGGGGATGATCTGGACAGTCACAGGACAACAATCGGGCTTGATTCGACTCTGACACTGCGCGCATTGTTCGAAGCGATCCAAGGTATGGGTTACTTGCCTGCCATCAGTGGAGGCGAGGCGACGTGGATTATTTGTTCGTCGGGCAAACACATAGGTGTTTTAGCTCAGCAATGGCCTGAACCCCAATTGACGATCCCCGCCGAAAGCATTCTGAGTCAGTATTTTGCAGATTCCGAACCTCGCCTACTGTTCAGATATTGGTGCCAGGCAGACCCTGCCTATGTCTTTTCACAGATACATGCTGGACATGAACCACCGCCCCGATTTTAGGACTGGCAAGATGTTTTCTGCTCATCAAGAAGCTGCGTCGGCGGTATTTCTCGAGCGACTGCTTTCGGCAGTTGATTCAGCCCTTCAACGACATCGGTTTTTCCCCACCCGGAGGCAAGCCAAATAGCCTCCGCACCCCGTTAAGAAACGCTCCATAAGGTCGACCCAGCACCAGCATCATCACCGCCGCACCCAGCGTGCCGCGTACTAGCCCTTCTCCCGATGCACCACTGAAGGCAATGATCGCTGCATAGATCGGCACCTGAAAACTGACCAGAGCAATACTGTCCCATATCAATCTCGACACCCGACCCTGACCTGCGCGCGTCATCACCCAATCGCGCCAGACACCGTAAGGTCGTGCGACCGGAATCATCAGCGCCGCGCCCAGAAGGCGCGCGTGCAGGACCTGATCCCACGTCATGCCGGCAATCAAACGTTCATTGATGATCCCGGTGGTGGTGAAAAACAGGATCAGCGCTGTGGTGTCTGCGATAAATGCAGTCCGACGCGTTGGCTGTTGCAGGCGTTGCGGCACCTCAATTCTCCTTTCATGGCTTCAGCTTTCTTCAGTTAAACGCCGGCGCTTCATCGTGATGTGACAGCGGCTGCACCGCGAGGTGCGGAGATTCGCCGAAGTACTCGATCAGCAGTTCGGTGAGCACGCGGATCTTGCGCGCGGGATGCGGGCCTGGCGCGCGGAGGAGGTAGGCTCCGGCAGGGGGCGGTGGATGGTTGGTCATGATCGGCACGAGTGCACCCGTGGCGATGTGCTCGTGGGTGAGGCAATCGGGCAAGTAGGCGACGCCGAGACCGGCAACTGCGGCCGCAGCGAGCGCAGTGCCATTGTCAGCCTTGTAGCGTCCTTGCGGGCGAACCGTGATGACCTTGTCAGCCGCCATGAATTGCCAGGCTTCGGTGCCTTGCATGAGAGCCTGATGGGCTTGCAGTTCGTCCGGGGTTTCGGGGGCGCCGTGGGCTTTGATGTAGTCCGGGCTTGCGACGAGCTTGGTGTAGACCGGGCCGATACGCCTTGCGATCAAGTTGGAGTCCTGCAGATATCCCACGCGAATGGCGCAATCGTAGCCCTCGGTAATCAGGTCAACGAAGCGATCGCTGTAGCAGGTTTGCATGTGCAATTGCGGGTGACGGCGTGCCATTTCCGCCAGCACCGGGGCAAAGTGCGTCGGCCCGAACGACAATGGCACTGCTACTCGCAGGCGGCCACGCAGGGCGCCAGCGGGCAGGATGGTTTCCCTGGCGATATCGATTTCGCTGCAGACTCGGGCGGCGTAATCGCGGAACGTCGCGCCGGCCTCGGTGAGCGATGCGCCGCGCGTCGAGCGTGCCAGCAGTTGCACGCCCAGTTCTGCTTCAAGCCGGGCCAGCCGGCGGCTGACGATTGATTTCGAGACCCCGAGCCGCAGCGCAGCCTGTGAAATACCTCCGGCATCCGCTACTTCGACGAAGGTTTGCAGTTCTTCGATATCCATTTTCGCGTTCCCCTTGGCGCGACACAGTTCGCCTCGGGATGCTACTACTGCCGCGAATAGGGGAACAGCACAATGGGTTTTCCAGGCACGGCGTCACTCGCGTGCGTTCTGGAATCACAAACCGCACGGGCTCCGGCCGATTCACCCACGTGCGTTACCCAGACAAAAGGACCTGCAAATGGCAAGCGAAGCAATCCGCAACCCCCACACCGATCAACTGCTGACGCCCGAGAATTCAGCGTTGATCATCATCGACTATCAACCGGTTCAGGTGTCTTCGATCCGCTCGATGCCTCGCGATGAACTGGTCTTCAACATCACCAGCGTTGCGAAGGCGGCGGTCAACTACAACCTGCCGATCATCCACTCGACCGTGAATGTCGCGACCGGGCGCAACAAACCGCCGATTCAAGAGTTGCAGGCGGTGCTCGGCCATCTGCCCACCTATGACCGCACGTCGATCAACAGTTGGGAGGACACCGAGTTCAAGCAGGCAGTCAAAGCGCTCGGGCGCAAGAAACTGATCATGACCGCGCTGTGGACTGAAGCCTGTCTGACCTTCCCGGTGCTCGACGCGATCCAGGAAGGCTATGAGGTTTATGTGCCGATCGATGCGGTGGGCGGCACGTCGCTGGCCGCGCACGAGGCGGCGTTGCGCAGAATGGAACAGGCAGGTGCGAAGCTGATCAGCCGGGTGCAGATGTACTGCGAACTGCAGCGCGACTGGGCGCGAGAGGTGACTGTGCCGGGCTTTATGGGCGTGTTCGAAAACTTCGACGGATTCAATGCTGAAAAGGCGCTGCAAGAGGCTGGCAACAAGGCCTGAGTAACGGGCCGTTGTTAAAGGTGGCGCTGGCAATCGCCGGCGCTGCCTTCATTTGGCCTGTTTCGAACGCCTGAAAATAATCTGAACCGCTGTAGGACCTGCTCGCCTAATGATTAGCTTGTGGTCAATCGCACAGGCGATGTGCCAATTCCGGCACACTCCGAGAGGTGGTCAACGTGGCTAAAGACGAAAAGAAAAGCAAAGACAAAGCTGACGCTTCGAAAGCCAGCAAGGATTTGAAGGACAAAAAGTCGTCACCTGCGAAGAAATCAGCAGCGGCTTCGGCGCTTTCGAAGTCCTCCGACAAGGACAAGAAAGACAAGAAGAAAGACGCCGAGCCGAAGAAATCTGCCAAGAAAGCCGATAGCAAGCCTGAGAAGGCCAAAGATTCGAAGAAGGCTGACAAGCCGGCTAAAAAGAAAAAGTGATCTTGAATACAATAAAAAACCCGGCATTCGAACCGGGTTTTTTATTGCCTGCTATTCGGGGTATCAGAGCGCCGCTTTCACCTGCAAACCAAACACCAGTGCATTGTCGATGTCCTGCCCGGAGAACGCGCCCGGCTCGATGATGTACTGCACATTCGGTCGCAGGGTCAGCCAAGGCGTGGCCTGATAACCGTAGCCGAGTTCGATCAATTGCTCGGCGCTGTCCAGGTTCGGGAACGCCGTGCCGTTGTTCAATGCGGCGTCCTGCAGCACGTCGCGGCTGCGCGGGTTAGGCACGGCGCGTCCGTAACCCAGCGCGACGGTGTCACGCGGGCGACCTTCGAACGGTTTGTACAAAACCACGCCGGTGCCGTACCACTTGCTGAACGGCGAAGCCGCTTCGCTGGCCGCCGAGTATTGGCCGAATGCATGCAGGCTGCGGCCTTCGGAAGTTGGCGAGTTCCAGACCGCCTGATCGATCAGCAGGTAATGACCGCCACGGCCGGAGACTTCGTCGTCGCTGCCGATGCGCTTTACGTCGGAGCTGTCGTAGTAGTAGCCGAGCTTGTATTCGCCGGGCAGGGTGCCTGCGTGTTTGTACACCAACTCGATCGGCACCACGGTGCCGGTGGTGTGTTTTGGCCCAAGGTGCCAGGCGCGACTGGAGTTGCCGTTACTTTCCGGATCGACGTTGAACGCGGCCACGCGCAGTTGCCACGAGGACGACAGGTCGTATTTCACCCGCACACCGAGGTGGGCGTTGGGGTAGTTGGTCCAGCCGCTACCGCCGGACATGTTCAGCGGATGGCCGCAGAAACCGGCGTTCATGAAGTTGCACAGAATGCCGCTGTCGAGGCCACCGAGGTCGTTGCCCATGGCCATGTAACCGAGCTTCACGTTGAGCGCCGGGGTAAACAGGCTGCGCTCGTAGCTCAATTCGGTGAGGCGCGTGTACAGGCCGCCGTAGTTTTCCTGAATCGGCAGACGGTTGCCGACGAGATCTTCCGAAGCGCTGTTGCCGCGACGGTCGTTGATAGTCAACTGGACCTTGCCGGCATTGTCGACGCCGTACAGTTTGCTCAGATCGAACTGCACGCCGAGCTTGATGTTCTGCGAGTAACGCGCCGAGCGGTGCAGGCCGCCGTCGGCGTTGTAAGCCATTTCACCGCTGTAATCGCCGGTGAACTTGATGCCTTGTTCATCCATCTGGTGACGCAAGCCACCCCAGTCACCGGTGAGAGTGCTGCGGGTCAACAGATCGGAATCGTTGTCGGCCAGCGCGGGGAGGGTAGTGGTGCACGCGACGCCCAGCAACAGGCCTTTGAACAGGTCGGAACGCGAAAAACGAACAGCCGATAGCATGTAAATCTTCCTGCAGAAAACTTGAGCAATAGGGGGGAAAGCAGCGCGGCACCCGAAGGTGCCGCGCTTAAAGCAAGCGTCCGCGTTTAACGTGGACGCAGTGGTTTACGGCAGGGCGTAAGCCATCACGTAGTCGCCGCGATCGGTCGACTGACGCGCACCACCGGCGGTGATGACGATGTATTGCTTGCCGGTTTTCGGCGAAACATAGGTCATCGGGCCGCCCTGACTGCCGACCGGCAGACGTGCTTTCCAGACTTCTTCACCGTTGCCGCTGTTGAACGCACGCAGGTAGAAGTCCTGAGTGCCGGCGATGAAGATCAAACCACCTTGGGTCGACAGGGTGCCGCCGAGGGTTGGCAGACCGATCTTGATCGGCAGGTGCATGCGGATGCCCAGTGGACCGGTGTCTTCAACAGTGCCGACCGGAACCTGCCAAGCAACTTTCTGGGTCTTCATGTCAATGGCAGTCAGCGTGCCGAACGGCGGCGCCTGGCAAGGAATGCCGGCTACCGACAGGAAGCGGTTTTTGTTCACGGCGTAAGGCGTGCCTTTCAGCGGTACGGCGCCCATGCCGGTGTTCAGTGCTTCGCCACCGCCAGCGGCCTGGCCTTTGTTTTGCGACGGGATCATCTGAATCCACAGGCCCAGACGCATGTCGTTGACGAAGATGAAACCGTGCACCGGGTCAGTGGAAATGCTGCCCCAGTTCATGCCACCCAGCGAACCCGGGAAGCTCAGCGATTTATCGGTACCCGGTGCGGTGTACAGACCGTCGTAACGCATGCCTTTGAAGTCGATGCGGCAGAGCAACTGATCGTACGGAGTGGCGCCCCACATGTCCGATTCGGTCAGGTGCTGAGCACCGATTTCTGGCATGCCTACCGATTTCGGCTGAGTAGGCGAGTACGGTTCGTTCGGGATGTTCGCCGCTTTGACCGGCACTTCTTTCACGTCGGTCAGCGGTTTGCCGGTTGCACGGTCGAGCACGTAAATCTGCCCGGCCTTGGTGCCAATGACCAGCGCCGGAATGCTTTTGCCGTCTTTGGTGAAGTCGATCAGGCTCGGCTGCATCGGCAGGTCGAAGTCCCAGAGGTCGTTGTGCACGGTCTGGAATACCCAGCGTTCAGCGCCAGTCGTGGCGTCCAGCGCGAGGATCGAAGCGCCGTAGGTGTGATCGAGTTTGCTGCGCTCGACACCATAGATGTCGGTCGACGAGCTGCCCATCGGCAGGAAAACGGTGTTGGTTGCCGGATCATAGGACATCGGCGCCCAGCTGTTCGGCGTGCTGCGCACATAAGTGCTGCCGTCGGCCGGTGCGTTTTTATCCTGCGGATTGCCCGGGTCGAACGCCCAACGCATGGCGCCGGTCATCACGTCGAAACCACGGATCACGCCGCCGGGCATGTCGGTTTGCACGTTGTCAGCTACGCGACCGCCAACTACCACAGTGGTACCGGCCATCAGCGGCGCGGACGACAGCTGATAGTAGCTGTCCGGGACATCACCCAGGCCAGCCTTCAGATCTACCTGACCGTTGTTGCCGAAACCCTGGCAGAACTCGCCAGTGTCAGCATCGACCGCGATCAAACGGGCATCGATGGTGTTGGTCAGCAGACGACGCTGGCAGTTGGCGGCCGGCGCAGGCTTGGCTTCGATGATCGACGAGTTGCTCGGCTGAGCAATCGCTTTGGTGGCGTCGAAATAGGCCATGCCACGGCAACGCTGCCAGACTTTCGACTGAGCGTTGATCGCGTTCTTCCACAGCTCTTTACCGGTGTCGGCATCGAGGGCAATCAGGTTGTTGTGCGGGGTGCAGATGAACACCTTGTTGCCGACCTGGAGCGGGGTGAGCTGGTCTTCGGCGCCGTTGCCATCGCTCTCGGCGACGTCACCGGTGTGGTAGGTCCACGCGACTTTCAGCTTGTCGACGTTGCTGCGGTTGATCTGGTCCAGCGCAGCGAAGCGGCTACCGCCTTCGGTATTACCGTAGTGCGCCCAGTCCTTTTGCGCCTTGTCCGGCTCGACCGGAGTCAGGCCCGGGCCAGTGCCGGTTGCCGCCACGGTTGGATGGGCGACAAACATATTGCCGGCCGCTACAACCACGCCGACCGCCAGCACCGCAGCCACAGCGTAAGCGCCGCGACCGGCAACACCACCGTTGGCACGCTTGAGCAGCGGATAAACCAGCGCCACGACCAGGCCGATCACACTGAACATGAACAGGCGCGAGAACACCGGCCAGAACACCAGCCCGGCATCGCTCACCGCCCAGATCGCAGTTCCGACCAGGAACGCGGCAAACAGCCACGCGCCGGCAGGCTTGAAGCGCGCGATCAGCAGACCGGAAACGGCCATGACCAAGCCACCCACCAGGAAGTACCACGAGCCTCCCAGGCTGACCAACTTCACGCCGCCCGCAGCCAGCGCCAAGCCGAGCAGGGCGATGACGACGCCCAGCCCGATCAGAATGAATTTTGATATGCCCGAGAGGCGTTGACTCTGCTTCACGTTGAGTGTCCCGTTGAAATGAGGCGCGCATTATATAGTTAGGTAACTACCTAGTTAAATCACAAATTTCAACGTGAAGCGTAGTTCGAGGTTTCGGCTCGCGCCTGCAGAGGACTCAGATGTGGAAATGTCTGTCGAAATGCGCACAAGAATCGCTGTTCTGTCAGATTGATTGTGATTTGTGACAGATATCGGATGCCGCGCCCTCAGGCGTAATTCATTTGCGCGGGGTTGTAAATGCGACGAATAACCGCCAGGTAGCCCGACCCAGAGCGGTCAATGGATGCGCTGAGCTATATGGATATGCTTTTTTAATCTTGGAATTCGCCACGGTTTACCGCTCAACTTGCGCCTTTTTGATAGGTGGCTATTTATGTCCGAGCGATGTGAGGTGGTGGTTCTGGGCTTGGGAGCGATGGGCGCAGCAACGGTTTATCAGCTGGCGAAAGCGGGGGTGAACGTTGTCGGTATTGATCGTCATCACCCGCCGCACAACCTCGGTTCCAGCCATGGCGATACTCGAATCACCCGGCTTTCGGTCGGCGAGGGCGCGCAATATGTGCCGATCGTGCGCAATTCTCATCGCATCTGGCGTGAGCTGGAGGCCCTGACCGGGGAATCGCTGTTCGAGCAATCGGGGTTGCTGGTGCTGACGTCGAGCGCCGAATTCGATCCTGAAGATCAGACCGACTTCACCCTGCGCACCATCGGCCTGGCGCAAACCTACGGCATCGAGCACGAAGTCCTGTCCGCCGAACAGATTCGCCAGCGCTTCCCACAATTCGCCAACGTGCACGACTCGGCCATCGGCTATTTCGAACCGGGTGGCGGCTTCGTGCGCCCGGAGCGCTGCATCGATGTGCAGCTCAAACTGGCCGAGCAACACGGTGCGACGCTTTATAAAGGCGAGACCGTTACGGCGATCAGCTCAAACGAAGCAGAGGTCACGGTCTCGACCAACCAGCGCACGCTACGCGCCGACAAACTGGTGATCAGCGCAGGCAACTGGAACGACGAATGGCTCGGTGAGCCGTATGAGAATTTGCTCAGCGTTTACCGACAAAAGCTGTTCTGGTTCGAGCTGGAAGAGAACGCCGGACTGGTCGGCCACTCACCGACGTTCATCTTCACCCACGGTCGCGGTGACGACAAAATCAACTACGGCTTTCCCGCGCTAACCGGCGAAAGCAGCATGAAAATCGCCACCGCGCAGTACCACACCTCAACGTCAGCGCAGGCCATCGATCGCACGGTTTCAGCGGCCGAAGCGCAGGACATGTACGAGCACCAGGTACACGATCGCATCGCCGGCGTGACCTCGACAGTGCTCAAGTCGGCGGTCTGCGCCTACACCGTGACGCCAGACCGGCATTTCATCATCGACGAGCATCCGTCGCTGCAACACACCCTGTTCGTCTCTGCGTGCTCCGGGCACGGCTTCAAACATTCCGCCGCGCTCGGCGAAGCATTTGCCCAGTGGTGCATGCGCGGCTCGAGCGACCTGGATCTGTCCTCTTTCTCCCTAAAACGCTTCGAAGGAAAACTATCGTGAAACGCTTCGCGCTCTCCGTAGCACTGCTGGTCGCCGCCATGGGCAATGCCTCTGCCGAAACCCTGAAAATCGCCGTGGTGCCTGTGCCCCACGCCGAGATTCTCGAGTTCTTGAAGCCGGAGCTGGCCAAGGAAGGGGTGACGCTGGATGTCAAAGTCTTCTCTGACTACATCCAGCCCGACCGGCAGACGGATGAAGGCTTGCTCGACGCCAATTACTTCCAGAGCAAACCGTATTACGAAGCCTACAAAAAAGACCGCCCGAGCAGCGATCAAGTGCCGATCGTCGCCGTGCACATCGAACCGTTCGGTGCCTACTCGAAGAAGATCAAAAACATCAGCGAACTCAAGGACGGCGCGACCATTGCCATTCCCAACGACCCGACCAACTCCGGTCGGGCGCTGCTGCTGATCGCCAAACAAGGCCTGATCACCCTGAAGGATCCTGACAACATCATGGCCACGCGCCTGGATATCGTCAGCAATCCCAAGCATCTGAAGTTCCAGGAGCTCGAAGCGGCTATGCTGCCGCGGGTGTTGAATCAGGTCGACATGGCGTTGATCAACGCCAACTACGCGCTGGAAGCCAAACTGGTGCCGCACAAAGACGCGCTGTTTATCGAAAGTTCGGAATCGCCGTACGCCAATTACCTGTACGTGCGTCGCGACAAGGCCAACGCGCCGGCGGTGCAGAAACTCGGCGCATTGCTTAACTCACCGCAAGTGAAGCAGTTCATTCTTGAGCGTTATCACGGTGATGTGGTGCCGGCGTTCTGACGCCGTCGGGAGCCGCCAGACATGCTGACGGCTCCCGACATCCTCAAGCGATCTCTTCAAACCTGCGCACATCGCCCAAGGAATCACGCTGCATCGACTGCAGGTTTTTTTCGATGGTTTCACACAGCGCTTCCATCTGAATCTGGTGCTCGCTGTGGCGAAACGGACTTTGCAGGTCGGTGCCGATGCGTTCGATGGCCAGCAGCATAAAACCGACCACGGTCGAGGCCAACGGCGTGAACCAGCCCAAAGACTCCACCAGCCCGACGGGCACGATCAGGCAGAACAGCGAAATAAACAGCCGTGGAAAATACACATAAGGGTAGGGCAGCGGCGTATTGGCAATCCGCTCCATGCCACCCTGGCTGTTGGACAGGTCCACCAGCGTCGATTCCAGCCGCGCCAGGCGAATGCTGTCCAGACGTCCGGCCTTGTATTCCCGAGCGAGCAAAGTCGCGGAACCGGTGAGGATGTCATTGGCAAAGTTGTTGGTGGTGCCGCTGCGGGCAAACTCATCGGCGGGAATAAACGCGCGGACTTCCTCAGGGCAAGGCTGGCCTTGCAGATGCGCGGCGAGGCAATTCACATAAGCGACGTGGCGGCGCAACAGGGTCGACTTGACCGGATTGACCTCGCCATCGGGATCATCCAGCAGCGTCAGCACCTGGCGGGCGAAGCTGCGTGAATTGTTGATCATCGACCCCCACAACGTGCGTGCTTCCCACCAACGGTTGTAAGCGCTGCTGTTGCGGAAACTGATCAGCACGATCAATGCCGAACCCAATAAGGTCAGGGGCATCAATGGCAGGTTCAGCTTGGCGTTGAGGAACAGCATGAAGTCGACGGTGACGGCGATGTCCCAGAGCAGCAGCCAGAACAACGCCCAGCCGACATAACCCAGAGTCTTGATGATCAAACGGTATTTTCTGACGATGGCTGCTTTCAAACGGAAACCTCGTGGTGAGCGGTAAGCGTTAACGCCTTAGCTCGGACGCTGTTTTCGGGGGAAAGGTTCGGTCAATAGTCTGGCAATCGGCGTCTCGACTAGTCCGGGGTGATCATCGCTAAAGGCGTTACACCTTACGTTCTCGCTACGCCCGGCACATCCATATTGATCTTGCGCCAGAAAGCTTCCGACAAACTGTAGACCGAGAAGGCAATCAGCCCCAACGCCATCACCATCAAGATCAGCCAGCCAGCGGGCATATTCTGCAGCGCATCGAGCGCTTCCTTCATTCCAGGTGGATCCATGGCTTGATAGGTGGAACCGCTGACCGCCAGCAGCAATGCAATCTCGATAAACACCACTCCGCGCGCGATCAGACCAAACCGGGAGACCGGGCGGACGTAGCGCATGACATCCTCGTCGGCCTCGAAATACTTCTCGAACGACGCTTTCCATCCCTTGAAGATGTGAGCAATGCCGACCCCAAGCGGAACGAGGGCGATCAGGTACACCAGCCAGTTCGAGTGTTCCCAGGACAGCAGATGCGCCAGCCAGTCTTTGGTTTGTCCTGCGGAATTGCCCGAGCTTTTAATCCCGCTGATGAGCAGGCCCAATGCGAAGAACGCCAGAGCACCGTTGACCAAGCCTCCGACAAACAGCCCTGTGCGAATCACCAGACCTTTGAGTTTTTTGCCGTGATGATCGACATCGCGCGTGGCCTGCAGGACACGCCAGGCGGCGAATGACAGCAGTCCCGCCACAACAAGTCCCACCAGAAAATAGCCGAATGGCTGGCTTAGCAACGCCTTCAGACTCTTGTGGCTGTCCTTTGGTTTGGTCGAGTCATGAGCTGCGAGCAACGCGAAGATACCGATGATCAAATACAGCATTCCCCGGGCGGCGTAGCCTCCCCGAGCGAGGATGACAAGGTTGTGTTGCGCGGACATGGGACGTATTCCTGAGAGGTCATAGGAGAGCAGACCCTTCTTGCCGGGAGGGGTTCTATGAGCCGTCAAAACACTGCAGGGGCTTAGAGATCGAGAACGTCCTGCGAGCCCTGCTCAAGTCATACTCGCTGCCCCCAGAATCGGGCCTGCACAGTGACTTCCGTCTGTCGCAGGACTTGAACCATAAGGGGCGGATTGCGTCTTAACTTTCGCGAAATCAACCCTATGGAAGCAATCATGCTTTTGAAGAATAAGAGTCTCCTTGCTGTCATGTCCTGCGCCATGATGCTTGCAGCCGCCCCATTACTCCCTGCTGACATCTCTGTCATGAACTCTGCCTACGCGAAGGACGGTGGTGGTGGTGGTGGTGGTGGTGGTGGTGGTGGTGGTGGCAATGGCGGCGGTGGTGGCAACGGCGGCGGCAATGGTGGTGGTAACGGCGGTGGCCACGGCGGCGGTACGGGCGGCGGTCATGGCGGCTCAGATCACGGCAGTGCCAATAGCAATGGGCGTGGCGATGGGCTCAGTAGTGATCATGCCGGCAAAGCCGTACGCGACCATGGCGAAAGCGGGAACCACTATGGCAGTGATCGCAATGGTGACAGCGGTCACGGCTCAACGACTTCAGGCGTCGCCCATTCCAAAGATACGCGCGGCGTGACCAAAGCGACTGCCATCTCCGACACGACACCAGGGGATCACAATTCGAAAGGGTTGAGCAAAGCTGGAGCGTCGACAGCAAAGAAATCACACTGATCCGCTATTTCTCTGCAACACCCACTGTAAATAAAGAGGGCGTCTGAAAAGGCGCCCTTTTTTATGCATTCGCACAAAGGTCGCTTGTGGAATCAATTCCTCCACGCCGGATAATGAACACTGGGACAACCCTGGCTCCCGTGCGAATTGCCCGGTCGTTGGCCCAGAAATGGAATCAGTTGGTCGCCAGGGCTGAGTACCTTGAGTGACTTCTCCAGGACATCGACGCCTTGAGTGAGCAATATCTCAACCGAATTTCATGGACTCATGATCGCAGCCAGTTTCGGATGGTTTTTCGCGTAATACAGCTCTGACTCAGCGTCATCATCCAGGAAGTGCCATATCTTTTTTGATCGCATGGAATATATGACGATAACCAGAAATACCCCGAGATAAAGCCACATCAAACTGGTCGCGCCGGATCTGGACATGATGGCGCCCGTCATCATGAATGAAACCGAACTTCCTAGCTGACTGATCACTAATGTGGATGCCATCAGTCGTACGCGTACGCCGGAGGGGATCGACATGAGCCTCTTGTCCATTCCGACCATCGTAATGCATGCACTCGCTGCCCCGGCGAAAAACAGGCAAGTACTCAACTGCCAGATTTCGTCGGCTTGCGTCGCGGCACAGAGTGCAAACGTTAATAGGGCCCAACATCCAAGATACTTGTCGCGCTGATTTTCCTTTTTGGTAATCAGCGGGCTTAAAAAGAACAAGCCTGCAACAGCTCCACCCGCGAATACCGCATTGAACAGGCCAACGCTACCTTCAGCTAGACCCCGGGTGTGTATGAGCGCTGGCACCAGCATCGGTACGGTCGCGGTAACGGCCAGACCAAGCAGTAATCCGGAAAACGTCAAAAATTGTTCTGGCGGTAGAACGCATTTGAGTTTAAGCCCCAAGAGCATGTCATTAACAAGATCGGCTGATGATTTTCCGGGTTGCAGGGAAGGGGCTGCACTCACCGGTAACGCCATGGCTAAAACCACAATGAGTAATCCCACTATCGACACGAATAGCAGCGAGATTTCCAGTGAATAAACCGTAATTACGATACCCGCCAACAAAGGTCCAGCAATCCGGCCGACAGTAACAACGATGCGCCGGACGCGAAATGCAGCGTCCGTACGATGTTTATCAACGGTTTCCGCAGGATAGATACCCAAGAGAGGCTGGATCATTCCAAATGCTGATGCAGCGATCACATCGATCACTATCAGCGCATGAAGGGAGTACCAGTTTGCGGCAAAAAAGTAGCGCAATACGCTGGCCATCAAGATCGCAAAACAGCCTACCTTGAGCGCCGTACTGCGGCGCATCGACTCAACACGCGGCGCCAGGCACAACATTGAAATGATAGCCGCGAGTGCGAGCGCGGTTTCGTAGGCGGCCAGCTCCAGCAGGCTTCCTCGCTGCACGATGATCAGCGGTAGCGTGGTATTCCAGCAACCGAGGTAGATCCAAAGTAACAAGTCCAGGCAAAGATACTTTCGAAATGTACTCAATGGGTGACTTCCTTGCTCCGCACCTTGTGTTCGGGATGTCATTCGCCCGCGCCGAATTATCCGCAACCGCTGCGCACATATCAGCTTATACCTGCGCTGACATCCGATGATTCTCCAGCAAGAAGTCGACGAACAAGCGCACCCGCGCCGGCATCGCCGCGCCGCCGACGAACACCGCATGAATCGGTTCCTGGTCGCCGGGGTTCCAGGTTTGCAACAGCGCAATCAGGTCGCCACGCTGCAGGTCCTCGCTCACGCTGAACTCTCCGATACGGGCAATGCCGGCGCCCACTCGCGCGAATTGTGCCAGCGCTTCACCACTGCTGCATTCGATGTTGCCGCTGACCTTCAGGGAAAACGCTTTGCCATCGCGGATGAATGGCCAGTTGGGTTCGGCACGCTTGAAATTGAAGCGCAGGCAGTTGTGCTGGAGCAGGTCTTCCGGTTCCTGCGGGACGCCGTGACGCTGCAGATACTCGGGCGATGCCACCACGACCTGGCCGGTGGTGCCGATTCTGCGTGCGGTCAGCGGGCTGTCGGGCAGATGGCCAAAGCGGATCGCGACGTCGGCTTGGCCGCCGAGAATGTCGACCACTTCGTCGCCGAGGCTGAGGTCGACGACGATGTTCGGGTAGCGGGCGCTGAAGGCTGCGACCAACGGAACGATGGCCAGACGGCCATGGCCAAGGGCGGCACTGACCCGCAATCGCCCCTTGGGCACGCCTTGATCGGCGATGGCGTCTTCGACCTCGTCCATGTCGGCGAGGATACGCCGGGCGCCGCGCAGGAACGCTTCGCCCTCGGCCGTGAAGGTGATCGCCCGGGTGGTGCGCAGCAGCAGGCGAGTGCCAAGCCGTTGCTCGGTGCGCGCAATGATCCTGCTGACTGCCGAAGGTGTCAGGCCCAGTGCACGCGCGGCGGCCGACAGGCTGCCTTCCTGCGCGACGGTGGTGAACACGCTCATTTCACCTGACCTGCCGTTGAAATCCACTTGTGCCTCCTAAGCAAAGGTGATTGCCAAAAATGCTATCTACCGCCTGAAAAGACGGGATCGTAGCATTGGCGGCATAGATAAGGAGCTCTCCATGCGTATCAATCCACCACTTGTTGCACTCGCCATCGGTGCTTTCGGCATCGGCGTTACAGAATTCGCCCCCATGGGCATGTTGCCGGGTATCGCTGCGGATCTGGGTGTTTCCATTCCCGCTGCCGGTTTGCTGGTCAGTGCATATGCGTTGGGCGTATTGCTCGGTGCACCGCTGATGACCCTGACCACCGGCAAGATTCCCCGGCGCTATCTGCTGATCGGGCTCATGGCGATTTTCACCTTGGGTAATCTGATGTCAGCCCTGGCCACCGACTACTACAGCCTCATGGTCGCCAGGGTCGTGACCTCACTGAACCACGGTGCCTTCTTTGGCGTTGGCTCCGTCGTCGCTGCCACCCTGGTCGCCCCGGAAAAACGTGCCGGGGCGGTTGCTGCTATGTTCATGGGCCTGACCTTGGCGACCATCGGCGGTGTGCCGCTGGCCGCCTGGTTTGGCGAAATGTTTGGTTGGCGCACCGCGTTCTGGGGCATTACCGGCCTCGGCGTGGTGACGATGGTCGCGTTGTGGTTCGCCTTGCCCAACGTGCGCGCGCCGCAAAGTGTCGGTGTCATGGCGGAAATCCGCGTCTTGGGGCGCGGCCCCGTGCTGGCCGCGCTGTCCCTGACCGTCGTCGGCTCGAGCGCGATGTTCACCGTCTTCACCTACATCGCGCCGATCCTCAGCAGCGAGACCCATGCGTCCACCGCCTTCATCACCGCCATGCTGATGCTTTACGGTGTCGGTTTGACACTGGGCAACATGTGGGGCGGCAAGGCCGCTGACCGCTCAATCGATCGCACCCTGATCGTCTCGTTGAGCGTGCTGATTCTGGTCTTGTTGGCGTTCACCGTACTGATGCGCTGGCCGCTGCCGGCCGCCGTGGCCATCCTGATCTGGGGTATCGCCAGCTTCGCCCTGGTGCCGCCGCTACAGATGCGTGTGATGGAAGCGGCGAAGGACGCGCCCAATCTGGCCTCGGCGGTGAACATCGGCGCCTTCAACTTCGGCAATGCGATTGGTGCGGCGCTGGGCGGCGCGGTGATCAGCAGCGGGCTGGGTTATCCGGCGATCTCCCTGGCCGGCGCGGCAATGGCGGGCCTGGGACTGCTGATGGTGTTGGCGTTTGCGTGGCGCTCCAGAACGGTTGAAGCCGCCGTGGTGTAACACGTTCAACAATGCTCGGCGAGTTGTCAGTATTCGAGAGGATGAGTAAGCTGCCCCCATGAATCAGCCATCCCTATCTACCTCCTCGCCGAGCACTCGCGGCCCCGCCGAACACGACATTCGTGACCAGATTGTCGCCGCGGCCAATGAGCACTTCAGCCAATACGGCTACGGTAAAACCACGGTTTCCGACCTGGCCAAGGCCATCGGTTTTTCCAAGGCCTACATCTATAAGTTCTTTGATTCCAAGCAGGCGATTGGCGAGGCCATTTGCGCCAACTGCTTGGGCCAGATCGCTGCAGCAGTCGAACAAGCGGTTAATACCGAAGAGGTTTCAGCGACCGAGCGTTTGCGCAGATTGGTCAAAACCGTGATTGCCACCGGCGTGGACCTGTTCTTCAACGACCGCAAGCTATACGACATCGCGGCGTTTTCCGCTTCGGAGCGCTGGAACAGTGCCCAGGTGTATGAGGCGCAGATCAAGGGTTTTATCCTCGATATCGTGCGCCATGGTCGAGAAGCGGGGGAGTTCGAGCGCAAGACGCCGCTGGACGAGACGGTCGAGGCGATCAATCTGGCGTTGCGACCTTTCGTCAACCCGCTGCTGTTGCAACACAATCTGGATTTGATCGAACAAGCGCCCACGCTGACCACCAATCTCATCCTGCGCAGCCTCATGCCTTGACCCTTCCCTGAGCAGAATTTTCAGGCGAGTCAATTCAAGGCGACATCCTCTTATCATGGTTCCTGTTCCCTGCACATGAGCGGCGGGAGAGCTATACATCCAACTGGAAGTGACCATTAGCGGAGTTGGTCATATGAGTGATATGGCTACATACAAGTCTAGATGCCAGGTTACCTAGCAATAGCGAGTCAGGCCTGTCAGTCGATCCGTAGTCCGATGTTGCTGATGGCCAGGATGCAGTTATTTCTCAGGTTGTGACCATTGACGATATTGGTCACAAGGCTGAGAATATGATGATCATCCTATTCCTCAGTAAGGGAATCTATGCGCCGGCTCCGACCTTTCCCCATTGCCGCATGCTTGCTGCCTCTCGCCCTGAGCGCCTGTGGCGAATCTTCCAGCGTTGCAGATCCCCGTACACAGGCGCCGCTGGTCAGATCCGCTGCGGTTCAAGCGTCACCCGATGTCGCTCGTTCTTTCACCGGAGTGGTCGCGGCGCGCGTTCAGGGCGACTTGGGTTTTCGCGTGTCGGGCAAAGTGCTCGAACGTCTGGTTGATACGGGGGAGGTCGTCAAGCGAGGGCAGCCGCTGATGCGTCTTGACCCGATCGACCTTGGACTGCAAGCGCGGGCGCAGCAGGCGGCGGTCATAGCGGCTCGCGCCAGCGCCAAACAGACAGCCGACGACGAGGCTCGCTATCGCAAACTGGTCGGCGTTGGCGCCATTTCGGCATCAGCCTACGACCAGTACAGAGCCGCTGCGGAGACTGCAAAGGCGCAGCTCAACGCCGCGCAGGCGCAAGCGGACGTAGCGAGTAACGCTTCAGGTTATGCGTTGCTGGTTGCTGATGCGGACGGCGTGGTAGTGGAAACACTCGCTGAACCTGGACAAGTCGTAAGCCCGGGACAACCGGTGGTTCGACTGGCGCGCGCAGGTCAGCGCGAAGCCATCGTGCATCTGCCCGAAACGTTGCGTCCGGCAGCCGGTTCCACCGCACAAGCCAGCCTCTACGGGGTCAATTCAGCGGCGGTGACGGCAAAACTGCGGCTGCTTTCGGACTCCGCAGACCGCACGACGCGCACATTCGAAGCGCGCTATGTGCTTGAGGGGCCGCTGGCCAATGCGCCGATCGGTGCGACTGTCACCCTCAGCATTGCCGAGGGCGCCTCCCAGACACAGGCGTTACAAGTCCCCATCGCCGCGATTTACGACCCGGGCAAAGGACCCGGTGTGTGGGTGATCACCGGAACACCGGCAAAGGTGGCTTGGCGAGCGGTTAAGGTGCTGGGGTTGAGCGATGATTCGGCCCGTATCGCCGGCGACCTCACTGCCGGTGAGCAGGTTGTAGCGTTGGGCGCCCATCTGCTGCGCGATGGCGAAGAGGTGCGATTGCCACAGCAGAGCGAAGCCAGCGTTGCCGGGAGTCGCCCATGAGCCAGGGGCGCTTCAACCTTTCGGCCATCGCGGTTCGTGAGCGGGCGATCACCGTGTTCCTGATCTTTCTGATTGCCGTTGCGGGGACGTTGTCGTTCTTTCAACTGGGACGTGCGGAGGATCCACCGTTTACGGTCAAACAGATGACGGTCATTACCGCGTGGCCCGGTGCGACTGCGCAAGAGATGCAGGATCAGGTCGCCGAACCCCTTGAAAAGCGCCTGCAAGAACTCAAGTGGTACGACCGCTCGGAAACCTACACTCGCCCTGGACTGGCGTTCACGATGGTGTCGTTGCTCGACAGCACGCCGCCGTCGCAAGTGCAGGAAGAGTTCTATCAAGCACGCAAGAAGCTCGACGATGAAGCCATCAGGCTGCCGGCCGGTGTTATCGGGCCGATGGTCAACGATGAGTTTTCCGACGTGACCTTCGCGCTGTTCGCCTTGAAAGCCAAGGGCGAGCCGCAGCGCTTACTGGTGCGTGATGCCGAAGCCATGCGCCAGCGTCTGCTGCATGTGCCGGGTGTGAAGAAGGTCAACATCATCGGTGAGCAAGCCGAGCGCATCTACGTTTCATTTTCCCATGACCGCTTGGCGACCCTCGGCCTGTCACCGCAGGACATCTTCGCCGCGCTGAACAGTCAGAACGTGCTGACGCCCGCCGGCTCCATCGAAACCAACGGGCCACAGGTGTTTCTGCGTCTCGACGGTGCTTTCGACAAGGTGCAGAAAATTCGCGACACACCGGTCTCCGTGCAGGGCCGCACACTCAAGCTCTCTGATGTGGCGACGGTTGAACGCGGTTATGAAGACCCGGCCACTTTTGTTGTGCGCAATAACGGTGAAGACGCTTTGCTGCTGGGCGTGGTGATGCGCGAGGGCTGGAACGGTCTGGATCTGGGCAAGGCGCTGGATGCGGAGACCGCGCGGATCAATGCGCAAATGCCATTGGGCATGACCCTCGCCAAAGTCACCGACCAGGCGGTCAATATCGACTCCGCTGTCGGCGAGTTCATGGTCAAGTTTTTTGTCGCGCTGCTGGTGGTCATGCTCGTGTGCTTTCTCAGCATGGGCTGGCGGGTCGGGGTGGTGGTCGCCGCGGCTGTGCCGTTGACCCTAGCGATCGTGTTCGTGGTGATGGCCGCCACCGGCAAGAACTTTGATCGCATCACCCTCGGCTCATTGATCCTCGCGCTCGGGCTGTTGGTCGATGACGCGATCATCGCCATTGAAATGATGGTGGTGAAAATGGAGGAGGGCTACGACCGCATCAAAGCGTCCGCCTACGCCTGGAGCCATACGGCGGCGCCGATGCTGTCCGGCACGCTGGTGACGGCAATCGGTTTCTTGCCGAACGGTTTTGCCCAGTCCACTGCCGGTGAGTACACCAGCAACATGTTCTGGATTGTCGGCATTGCGCTGATCGCTTCCTGGGTCGTCGCGGTGGCGTTCACCCCGTATCTGGGCGTGAAGTTGTTGCCGGACATCAAGAAGGTCGAAGGTGGCCACGCGGCTATCTACAACACGCCGAATTACAACCGTTTCCGCCGGCTGCTGACCGCGGTGATTGCTCGCAAATGGCTGGTGGCAGGTACGGTGGTCACGCTGTTTTTCGTTGCGGTTCCAGGCATGGGGCTGGTGAAGAAGCAGTTTTTTCCGACCTCCGACCGTCCCGAGGTGATGATCGAGGTGCAGATGCCTTACGGGACCTCGATCGAGCAGACCAGCGCCACGGCCGCCAAGGTCGAAGCCTGGTTGCAAAAGCAGGATGAGGCCAAAATCGTCACGGCCTATATCGGCCAGGGTGCACCACGTTTCTTCCTGGCGATGGCGCCAGAATTACCCGATCCTTCTTTTGCCAAAATCGTGGTGCTCACGGACAGTCAGGAAGCACGCGAAACCCTCAAGTTCCGGCTGCGCGAAGCAGTTGCCGAAGGACTCGCGCCGGAGGCCCGAGTCAGGGCCACGCAAATTGTCTTTGGTCCTTATTCGCCGTTTCCGGTTGCCTACCGGGTGATGGGGCCTGATCCGGCGAAGTTGCGCGACATCGCCGAGCAGGTCCGCGGCGTGATGCAAGACAGCCCGATGATGAGAACCGTGAACACTGACTGGGGATCGCTGACCCCGACCTTGCATTTCAGTCTCGATCAGGACCGTCTGCAAGCAGTGGGGTTGACCTCCAATGCGGTTGCCCAGCAACTGCAGTTCCTGCTGAGCGGAGTTCCGATCACAGCGGTTCGCGAGGATATTCGTTCTGTGCAGGTCGTTGGGCGTGCCGCTGGCAATATCAGGCTCAACCCGGCGCAAATCAAAGGCTTCACTCTGGTCGGCGCGACGGGGCAACGCATCCCGTTGTCGCAGATCGGCGAGGTCGATGTGCGCATGGAGGATCCGATTCTGCGCCGCCGTGATCGCACACCGACGATCACTGTGCGTGGCGACATTTCCGAAGGCTTGCAGCCACCGGATGTTTCGAGTGCGATCCTCAAGCAGTTGCAGCCGATCATCGAAACACTGCCTTCCGGTTACCGGATCGAGCAGGCGGGTGCCATCGAGGAGTCCGGCAAAGCGGGTAAGGCAATCTTGCCCCTGCTGCCAATCATGATCGCCATGACGTTGCTGATCATCATGGTGCAGGTGCGTTCGATCGCGGCGATGATCATGGTCTTCCTCACCTCGCCATTAGGCTTGATTGGTGTGGTGCCGACGCTGCTGATCTTCAATCAGCCATTTGGTATCAATGCGCTGGTCGGGCTGATTGCGCTGTCGGGGATCCTGATGCGCAACACGCTGATTCTGATCGGGCAGATCCATCACAACACGCTGGAAGGACTGGACCCGTTCCACGCTGTGGTCGAAGCCACGGTGCAACGTGCGCGGCCGGTACTGCTGACGGCAATGGCGGCCATCCTGGCGTTTATTCCCCTGACACACTCGGTGTTCTGGGGGACGCTGGCTTACACCCTGATTGGCGGCACGTTCGTCGGTACCATCATTACGCTGGTGTTCCTGCCGGCGATGTATTCGATCTGGTTCAAGATTCGCCCTGAGCACAACGCTCAGACTGAAACAGTCAAACTGGCGTAGTGACAACGCCTGCAATCGAGGCCCGCTTTGGCGGGCCTTGTTGTCCCCACGTCAAAGCGTGGTGATCTGCCCATTGCGATCCAGTTCATACACCTTGTTGCCCTGCAATTTCTCCTTCAGCCACCGCTCGGCCTTGCCCAGCGGCCGCTGCCGCGCCCACAGCAAATCGACACCAATCTGCCAGTCGGTATGCGGATACGCCGAGAGCTGCAGTTCCACCAGTTC
The DNA here is from genome assembly GCF_949767675.1 of Pseudomonas sp. IT-P395. Classification (NCBI taxonomy): domain Bacteria; kingdom Pseudomonadati; phylum Pseudomonadota; class Gammaproteobacteria; order Pseudomonadales; family Pseudomonadaceae; genus Pseudomonas; species Pseudomonas sp. IT-P395. The sequence goes on along the minus strand of NZ_CATKPW010000061.1, from coordinate 171,694 downwards.
ACCCTTGGCCAGTTCGCGCTGAACGAGCTGCCGGGGCAGGGTGGCCCAACCGAGCCCGGCGCGGACCATTTCCAATAACGCCAGATAGCTTTCCGCTTGCCACAACTGGGTCGAGCGCAGGTATTCGCTGCTCGGCAGTTTGCTCGCGTGGGCGCTGAAGGCCAGTCGGCGATGGACGTGCAGGTCGTCGAACGTGACGTTGTCGAGTTGCGCCAATGGGTGCTCGGGGTGGCAGACGTGCAGCATGATCAGTTTGCCCAGTTGCTGAAACGCCAGCTCCTTGGGATAGCCGGGCTGTGAGAACGCCACACCGAGTACCGCTTCGCCGCTGCTGACCAGTTCGCTAACGTCGCCGTAAACCGGATGGCGGATGATCAGGTCGACAAAGGGGAACGCGGCTTCGAAGGCTTTGAGCACCGGCATGATCGGCCCGTACGGCGTTTCAATGGCGAGCGTCAGGCTGGTTTCGACGTTGTCCGAAAGGCAATCGGCGTGGGCTTCGAAGGTCATGCAGCGTTCAAGCACGGCTTCGGCCTGCACCAGCAGCTTGTGGCCGCTGGCAGTCAGAGCGGGGCTGCGGTTAGTGCGGTCGAACAGGTCGACCCCAAGGTCGGTTTCGAGGTTGGCAATCGCCGCGCTGATGGTCGATTGAGTCTTGCCCAGTTTGCGCCCGGCGGCGGAAAACGATCCGCTTTTGACCACTTGGACGAACATCAGCAGTTGATCGAGTGAGAAGCGCAAGCGGTGGACTCCTGGGTCGAGGATGGGGGTTTAAAGCAGATAACCAATGCCAGATTCGTGCCATCGAAAAAAGCGATGGTTGCTAATTTTGTTCATCGCAATAAACGTTCAACTATGGCCCCGCGTCAAACGATCTCCGGGGCGATCTGACTTTCAAACGCCCCTGAGCATGCCCGCGATCTCAACAGATGCCGCACCTTCAGGAGCGTGTGAAATGACCCCACAACGCATTCATCCGGTGGACGAGGTTTTGCCACTGCGACAGTTGTTCACGTTTGGCTTGCAGCATGTTCTGGTGATGTACGCGGGAGCGGTGGCGGTGCCGCTGATTCTTGGTAGCGCGATGGGGCTGACCTCGGCGCAGGTGGTGTTGCTGATCAACGCCAACCTGTTGACCTCTGGCGTGGCGACGCTGATTCAAACTCTCGGTTTCTGGAAATTCGGCGCACGGCTGCCGTTGATTCAGGGCTGCTCGTTTATTGCCCTGGCGCCGATGATCATGATCGGCAAGGAATTCGGCCTCAGTCAGATTTTCGGCGCGGTGATCGCAGCGGGCTTTATCACCATTGCCCTGGCACCGGTGTTCAGCCGCTTGCTGCGGTTTTTTCCGCCGGTGGTGATTGGCAGTCTGATCACCATTATCGGCATCTCGCTAATGCCGGCGGCGGCGATCTGGCTGGGCGGCGGCAATCCCGACGCGGCGGATTTTGGTAATCCCGCGAACCTGTTGCTCGGTTTGGCGACGGTCAGCGTGACGCTAGTGATCTACGCCAAATGCAAGGGCTTTCTCGGCAACCTCAGCGTGCTGATTGGTCTGTTCGTCGGCAGCCTGATCGCAGCAGCCTGCGGTATGACTCACTTCAATCGTGTCAGCGAAGCGGCGTGGTTTGAGCTGAGTGCGCCGATCGCCTTCGGCGCGCCGGAATTCGCACCGGTGCCGATTCTGATCATGACCCTGGCGATGCTGGTGATCATGGCCGAGACCACCGGCAACTGCTTGGCGATCGGCAAACTGACCGGCAAACCGACCACGCAACAGACTCTCGGCAACGCGTTCCGCGCCGACGGCTTGTCGACCATGCTCGGCGGTTTGTTCAACAGCTTTCCCTACAACGCCTTCACTCAGAACACCGGTTTGATCGCGCTTTCCAACGTGAAAAGCCGCTTCGTCGTGGCCGCCGCCGGGGCAATCATGGTGCTGATGGGCCTGTTCCCCAAACTCGGCGCGTTGATCGCCGCCGTGCCGACGCCAGTGCTCGGTGGCTGCGCGATCGTGATGTTCGGCATGACCACGGTGGCGGGCATTCAAGAACTGTCACGGGTGCAATTCGAGGGGACGCGCAACGGCATCATCGTTGCGGTTTCGGTGAGTGTCGGGGTGCTGCCGATGTCCTTTCCGGCGCTGTTCGAACACGTCGGTCCGACGTTGAAACTGGTGCTCGACAGCGGGATTTTCCTCGGTGCGATCACCGCCATCGTTCTCAACATCCTGCTCAACAACGACAAAAAATCGACCGAAACCATCGGCGCTGAACTGGCCGACTGACTGTTTGTTTTCCACTGCCCAGGAGTTACCCATGAATCAATTCACTCAGCTCATCCCGGCCGGCGTCAGCGAGCTTGATCTGACCTTGCTGCGCCAGACCATCGCCTTGTCCGAGGCATCGAAACAACGCGGTCGCCATCCGTTCGGGGCATTGGTGGCCGACCGCAACGGCAAGGTGATTGTCGAAGCGGGGAATAACTCGATGCCGCCGGAAGGCGATCCGACGCAGCACGCCGAGTTGGTGGCGGCCGCCGCAGCGGCAAAACTGCTGTCGCCGCAGGAGCTGGAACTGTGCACGCTGTACACCAGCGCCGAACCTTGCTGCATGTGCGCTGGCGCGGTGTATTGGACGGGTATCGGGCGGGTGGTTTATGCCTTGTCGGAGCATGCGTTGCTGGGGTTGACGGGGGACCACCCGGAGAACCCGACGTTCTCGCTGCCATGCCGCGAGGTGTTCGCCAGGGGGCAGCGCAAGGTCAGTGTGTTCGGGCCGATGCTGGAGGGCGAGGCGGCTGAACCGCATAAAGGCTTCTGGTCGTAGACTGCTGTCCGCTTCACAAGGTCCAGCGAGGCGGGGACATTAAACGAGCTTGAATGCCGCGCATCTTCGGATGCGCGGCAATTCTCACGAATCCATCGCGAGACGAACCGCGCTTTTACAACGCAAACGTAGTCCCCCGAGTATTCACAAACAGCGAATAGATCGAGTGACTACTGGCCATGAACAACCGATTGCCTTCGCGCCCCCCAAAGCACAAATTCGGGCAGCGCTCTGGCAGGGAAATGTGCCCGATGGCCTTGCCTTGCGAATTGAACACGCGCACGCCGTCGAGTTTTTCCAGGTCGGCCTTGGGGTCACCATTGCCGCCCCAGCCGCACCACAGATTGCCCGCTTCGTCGCACTTGATGCCGTCGATCGCGGCATAGTCCAGCCCTTCGATATGCTTGCGGCGTTCGCCGAGTGTGCCATCGTCCTTCACCGCGATCGCCCAGATCAGGCGATTGGGCTTGGCGCGACCTTCAACGACGTACAGTGTTTTCTCATCGGGAGAAAAGCACAGACCGTTGGGGCCGTTCAGATCGTCGATGACCCGCGTGACCTTTTTGCTCTCGCCGTCGATGCGGTACACGGCGTGGGGTTGGCTCGGAGTGATCTTGTGGCCTTCGTAGTTGTTGCTGGTCTGGAAGGGCGGGTCGGTGAACCAGATCGATCCGTCGCTTTTGCAGACGATGTCGTTGGGCGAGTTGAAGGGCTTGCCGTCGAAGCTGTCGGCCAGCACGGTGATCGTGCCATTGGCTTCGGTGCGCGTGATGCGCCGGCCTTCGCTGGTGGTGGTAGAGCCTTCACAGACGATCAGACGCCCTTGGCGATCCCGGCACATGCCGTTGGAAAAATTCGAATGTTCGCGGTACACGGTGAAGGTGTCGGTGATTTCGTCCCAGCGCATGATGCGATTATTGGGGATGTCGCTGACCAGCAAATAGCGGCCATCACCGACCCACACCGGCCCTTCGGCCCAGCGCATACCGGTGGCAAGTTTTTCAACACTGGCGTTGAAAACACGTAGTTCAAGGAAGCTGTCGTCGAGAATGTGAATGAGTGGATCAGGGTAGCGCTGACTCAAGGGTTCGGCAGCCTCGGCGATCCGCGTCAGTGCGGTGCTGCCGACGGTGGCGAGCGTGGCGGAAACGGCGAGGGATTTTTTCAGGAAGCTGCGGCGGGTGTTGCCTTGCGCTCGGTCGAGGTTTTCAGGCCGAGCGGACTGGGACGAGTCCATGTAGCGATCTCCGTGGTTTTATTTTTTTTCGGGGAGACGTAGTAATACCTTGTGATAGGACATCGTACAAGTTGTTCGTTGCGCGACGCCAATGGGCGTAGGTAGCAGTGGAAGCCAGTAAGCATCATGGCCTCCACCTTAGAATTGGCATGCGATAACTTCGTGTCCTGCGGGCAAGGACAGCTTTTAGTCAACCATCACCTCATCCAGTGCCTGCTCCAGCAGGCTGACCGTGCGCTCGACATTCTGTAGCTTCTCCAGCCCGAACAGCCCGAGGCGGAAGGTCTGGAAGTCGGCCGGCTCATCGCATTGCAGCGGCACGCCGGCGGCGATCTGCAGGCCGTGCTGGGCAAATTTCTTGCCGCTCTTGATGTCGGCATCATCGGTGTAGCTCACCACGACGCCGGGGGCTTGAAAGCCCGCAGCGGCGACGCTTTTGAAACCTCTGCCGGTCAACAACGCACGCACCCGATCGCCCAGCGCCTGTTGTTCATCGCGAACCTTGTCGAACCCGTAGGCTTGCGTCTCTTTCATCACGTCGTTAAAGCGCGCGAGGGAATCGCTGGGCATCGTCGCGTGATAGGCATGTCCGCCTTGTTCGTAGGCCTGCATGATTTGCAGCCACTTTTTCAGGTCGCAGGCGAAGCTGCTGCTTTGCGTCTGTTCGATTCGCTCAAGCGCCGCAGCACTGAACATCACCAGGGCGCAGCAAGGGGAGGCGCTCCAGCCTTTCTGTGGGGCGCTGATCAGCAGGTCGACGGCGCATTGGTGCATATCCACCCAAATTGCGCCGGAGGCGATGCAGTCCAGCACAAACAGACCGCCCACCGCATGCACGGCGTCGCCAACGGCTCGCAGGTACTCGTCGGGCAGGAGGATCCCGGATGAAGTTTCAACGTGGGGCGCGAAGACCACCTGCGGTTTCTGCGCCGCGATGGCGGCCAGCACTTCGTCCAGAGGTGGCGGGGCGTAGGCTGCCTGGCGACCCGTCTCGACCGGCCGGGCTTTTAACACCGTGGTGGCCGCCGGGATGTTGCCCATCTCCAGAATCTGGGTCCAGCGATAACTGAACCAGCCGTTGCGTATCACCAGGCATTGCTGGTCGGTGGCGAACTGTCGCGCCACCGCTTCCATGCCGAAAGTGCCGCTGCCTGGAACCACCGCCACCGCTTCGGCGTTGTAGACCTGTTTCAGGGTCGTGGAAATGTTCTTCATCACGCCTTGAAAGGACTGCGACATGTGGTTCAGCGAGCGGTCGGTGTAGACCACTGAGTACTCGACCAATCCCTCGGGATCGATGCTCGGATAGAGCTTGGACATGGTGACTCCTTTGGCAGAGGGGTAAACATCATTGGCAAGCAAGTGTAGGCAAAGGGCAGCGATCAGCTCATTGAATTGCGCAAATGAGGTTAGAGTGCTCGGCAATGTCTCAATCATTGCGTGAACCATGAAGCTGCCGCTGTTTATTTCTCTGGATGGGCCCAAGGGCACCGGCAAAACCACACTGCTGGAGGCTGTTACCGCTGCACTGCGGGCAGACAAGCACAAAGTCATTCGGCTCTGCGAGAGAAAAAGCGATCCGTACCGCGGCGAAACCATGGCCTTGGTCAACCAACTCGCCAGACATCCGTCGCGGGAACTGGAGTGGGCGGTGTGTCAACGCCTTGCGGATAGCCGTCGCTGGATTTCCCAGCAGGTGCTGCCCAAACAGCCACTGGACAGCATCATCCTGATCGACCGCTGGTATCCGTCGGACGCCGCATTTCGCCATAGCATGCCGTTTGCCGAGATTCTGCAGTTGAACATCGAGCGAGGCGTGCGCGTGCCGGATCTGCATGTCGGCGTTGTCACTGCGCCGGATATTTCATGGGCGCGGGCAACGGCAAGATCGCGTGGACTAGGCGGCACAGTAATCCAGAAACACGCAGAGCACGTCACCTGTAGCGAGATGTTCGAACAGGCGGTTACCGATCATGGCTGGGTGCTGTGCCGCAATGAAGGAACCATCGAAGCCGCAACGACTCAGGTAGTTGCAGAAATCTATAAAGTGCTTGGCTGATTGTCGAATCAGCGCCGCCTGATCTAGTTTGAATGCCAGATTTCTCTGACCTGAACTCACCGTACTGACGGATCACACGCCCCCGATGCTCACAAACCTCTGGTATGTCGTTCTCCCATCGTCACAGCTGACTGATGGACTAATGCCGGTTCAATTGCTCGGACAACCTTTCGTGGCGTTCCGCGATGACGCGGGTGTCGCTCACGTGCTGTCGGATATTTGCGTGCATCGCGGCGGCTCGCTGTCAGCGGGCAGCAAGGTTGGCAACAGCGTGCAGTGTCCCTATCACGGCTGGCGGTTTGGCGCTGATGGCGTCTGCACGCAGATACCGGCGCAGCCCGACCTGCGGATTCCTGCAAAGGCCCGCGTCGATGCGTACCCGACGCTGGAGCGATACGGTTGGATCTGGGTGTTTTTAGGTGATTTGCCTGAGTCTGAGCGTCCACCATTGCCCACGCTCGACTGGATCGACGATCCCTCCATCCGCGTGGTCTCGGGCCACTTTGACTGGCAGGCCAGTTGGGACCGGATTATCGAAAACGGTCTGGATTTCGCGCATGCACCGTTTGTCCATGGTTCAACCTTCGGCGATCCGGATCATCCCGAGATTGAATCATTTGAGGTCGACAGCGATGCGTGGAGCGGTAGCGCCCAAATGCTCATGCGCAGACCGGCACGCAAAGGGCTGCTGCGGCGTAAATCCTCCACCGAGTTTGTCAGTGTGGTTACTGTTCCGGGGTTTCACCTGTCCGGTCCGTGCACAACGCTTGAGCTTGAGTTGCCCAACGGCTGGCGGATCTACATCGTCTCGGCGCATGTCCCGATTGACGCCAATCGCACGCGTACCTGGTGGATGATGGGCAGAACGTTCCTGCGCTCACGGCTGCTGGATCGCAGGTTCATTGCGAGCAATATCCGTATCTTCGAACAAGATCATGCCGTGCTGAAAAACGTCAGGCCCGAACGTGTGCCGGACTCTTTTCAGCAGGAGGTTTCGTTGAAATCCGACGCGCTGCAGATTGCCTTTCGCCGAGACGTACAGGCACTGGAACAGCGCGGCTGGCGCATCGATGAAGAGCGTCTTGCGCGAACCTTCACCGGACGCAAGGCCTGCGCAATACCCAGCCCCGAACGTCGTCAAATTCGCGCTTGGGCGATCGAGCCGATTCCGCTCGTGGATATCACCCACGAACCTGACTAGTGCTGCGAGCCAGCCTGCGCTTGGCGCAGACTGGCGCAACCCCTAGCGCGTCTCACATTGCGGCGAAGGCTCGCCGCTCAATGCATCCACCATCGGCGGATGCTCCTGCACCGCCTGACGCAAATCTTCGGTCACCCGCAGCTCCGCACCTGTCGGCGAGAACGTGGCTGCCGCTGCAAACGGCGCGGGATTGGCCGGAACCGGGCGCTTGCCACGGCGCCACAGGAAGAAGGTGACCATGCACAGATTGACCAGCGCAAATACCCAGAACAGACCATTGGCGCCGAACGAATTCATCACCGGCGAGATCATCATCGGACTGATCGCCGAGCCCAGTGAGTTGATCAGCAGCAGGCCCTGAATCATCGGCACCAACGCTTCGGCAGGCGCACGGTCAGCAGCATGGCTGACGGCAACCGGGTACAGCGCGAATACGCCGCCACCGAGCAGAAACAACATCACCGCGAGCATCGTCGAGGACAACGGCACCAGGACGATCAACAGCGACAACACCGTGCACGCCACTGTCAGAATCGTCAGCACCTGCAAGCGATCCTTGCGATCAGACCAGCGTCCGACCGGGTATTGCAGGAGCATCGCGCCGAGAATCGTCCAGGCCATCATGCTGCCGACTTCACCGACATTCAGACCGCTGCGTTGCAGATACAACGGCAGCAAGGTGTAGATCGCCGCGATGGTCACACCCGAGCCGAAACAGCCGACCAGCCCGGTCGGCGTCACGCCCAGCAGTTGCCGTGGCTTGAGCGGCTCGACCTGATCAAGCAGTGGAGACACGCGAGGCAGAATCACGATTGGCAACACCGACAACGAGGCGAGCATGCCGGCGACCATGAACGGTGCGCTGTCGCTGAGCCCGGTGATCTTGCCCAACGTTGCCTGGCCCAGCACACCGGCGCCGTACAAGACGATCATGTACAACGCGAGCAAGCGCCCGCGAATCTTCGCGTCGCCCGCCAGCAGCAGCCAGCTTTCGATCACCAGAAACACGCCGACCGTGGCCCAGCCGTTGATCAGGCGCAGGGCGAACCAGCCCCAGGTGTCGTAAAACAATCCCTGCAGCAGGATGGTCACGGCGATCAGCGAAGCAAAGCTGCCATAGGCGCGGATATGGCCGATGCGCAGAATCAAGCGGTCATTGAACACGGCACCCAAAGTCAGGCCGATGAAGTAGGCCGATGAAACGATGCCGATCATCGTGGTCGAGGCACCGGCAGCGTCCAGTCGAAGGGTGGTCAGCGACGACATGAAACCGTTGCCCAGCGCAACAATGAACAGCCCGAGCAGGGGCGCCAGCGCCATGGCCAGCAAACGCGGAGACATAAAAACCTCTGGAGTACGAACAGCGCAACGTGCGCCGCTGCGCATGCGATTGCCAAGCCGAAGTATGTTGGGGTGCAAGTGCCCGCCAGACGGGCAGGGCGGTTGGATACGTTTCGGTCGCCAGATCCGGCGACTGCAAGAGCGCGCGGATTCTAAGGCTTGTGCGGAATTTTCCAATGGCTGTTTGCTGCGACAGTTGGACGCAGGTCAATCAAGGCTGAGTCATAACGACAGCTCATCCTTTGCAGGGCAAAAATGTTCCTTTATTGATCCTCTTGCGCTGGTTAGCCTGTGCGGTCGGTTTGCCATTTTGTGCCAGGAGTCATGATGCTGATCAAAGGTGAGCGGGCCGCCACGGTGTGTGGTTTGGTGGCGATCGTTTTGTGGAGTACCGCTGCCGGATTGATCAGAGGCGTCAGCGAGCACTTCGGCCCGCTGGGGGGCGCTGCGCTGATCTATTCGCTGGGCGCCATGCTGTTGCTGGTGTTCCTCGGCCGCCCGCGGATTCGCTCGACTTCCAGGCTCTATCTGCTGCTCGGCAGCGCATTGTTCGTCGCTTATGAGGTGTGCCTGTCGTTGGCATTGGGTTTCGCCAGTGATCGCCATCAAGCCATCGAACTGGGTGTGGTCAATTATCTGTGGCCATGCCTGACCGTGGTGCTGGCGATCGTCATGAACGGGCAGAAAACCCGGTGGTTCATCATTCCGGGCTCCGCGCTGGCGATTTTCGGCATCTTGTGGGTGGTCAGTGGCGAGGGTTTATCGCTGCCGGGAATTGTGCGCAATGTTCAGTCCAACCCATTGAGCTACAGCCTGGCATTGACCTGTGCGATCACCTTTGCGCTGTATTGCAATGTCACGCGTCGCTATGCCGGCGGGCAGAATCTGGTGGTGCTGTTTTTTGTGCTGACGTCCGTCGTACTGTGGGGGAAGTGGTACGTGAGCCAGGAACAGATTCCGCCATTCACTTGGGAAAACTCCCTGGAGCTGCTGGCAGCCGGAATCGCCATGGCTGGCGGTTACGCGCTGTGGAACATCGGCATTCTGCGCGGAAACCTGACCTTGCTGGCGACCGCGTCCTACTCCGCGCCCGTGCTGTCGTCGGCGTTCGCCGCGCTGTGGCTGGGCGTCAGTTTGCAGATGCAGTTCTGGCAGGGCGCCGTGCTGGTGACGGTGGGCTCGCTACTGTGTTGGCAGGCGACCCGGCAGCACAAGGTTTCCCAAGCAACTCCGATCAAGGTCAGCGTGGGCGAAAACCCTCACTGAAACAGGCCTTAGCGGCCTGCCTTAACGGATGCTAAATTAGCGTCGCAACGCAAGTCTCCCGCAATCACGCGGGTTTATGGAGAGCAACAGCATGGAAGCCACCCCGGTAGACCGTTCAGCCCCGATCCGTTACTGGGCAGTACTGGGCTTGTCACTGCTGTTCAACCCCTCAACCCCGGCCATGGCCTTTACCCCCGAGCTGCATTCGGCCTACGCGCTAAAAGCAGCGCAGGCGTTTCAGCGCTGCCCCGGAGTAAAGCTACCTGTGCAGTTGGGCGAGGCGTTGGCTAAAGGAACGGATGCAGAAGACTCAAGCCCGCTGACGATCCTTCAGCGCGCCACCCACTGGCATTTCTACAACCGCAACGAAAAGCTTGAGCCACTCTGGTTGGTCCAGCGCAATCTGGACGCGATTTTCAACAAACGCATCAAGAAGCTGAACGAGCTGCTGGTGAAACCTGATGCCGACCCGGTTGCGGTCTACGAGCAAGCAGGAAGGGTTTTGCATTACATACAGGACATGAGCGTCCCCGGCCATGTGGTGCCGGCTTACCACGCAAAGTTACCGGGCAATCATTCCGATCCATTTGATGAGTTCGAGAGCATTGAAGCGCTGCCAGTGTTCGACTTGTCTGACGTGCAGTGTCAGGCGCTTCGTGATGAGGCGGATAAAGCCGATGCCAACCCTCGACGTTTTCTGGACGCCGCTGCCACAGCAACCTTGCAAGCGATAGAGCAGATAGACGCGGCCGGTAAACCTGTCGTCGACGGTGCATGGAACGCATATTGGGTTTACCCCGCGCGAAACACCGATGAAGCCCGCAAAGGTTGGGGCCAATACGGTACCTGCGAATTTGCAAAGGGCAATGTCAATGCTGGGTGCAAGCGTGAAGAAGAGCTTGTGGCGTTGTTCGAACAACAGTCTCGGCAGGCTCAGAGAAACTCGGTGCTGATGCTTTTTTATGTGCAAAAGAAGCTGGCCGAAGCAGGCCAGAAAAACGCCAGTGCAATGGCTGATCAATAGTGGGGACTGAAATTTAGAATGCGCCGCTTAATAACTCATGGATGTGTTGTCGTCAGTGTTGCGATGCTGTGTTCAGGATGTACCTCCTATGCGACCGTGCCGACAATCAACGAACACGCTGGAACCGCAACCCAGGAAATCATCTCCAGCTTCAGCTACGAAATAGACTCTCCCTGGAAAAACAGTCGCCTTGGCAAAGACGCCTACGCGCAGACAAAAAGCATGTTTCCACATGCACAGGATCACAGCTCCAGCCCTGTAGCCTCGAGCCTCCCTGCACTGGAAATCAAAGTCTCGGAATTTTCATTGGGTGGCGCTTGCACACAAGAGTATTTGACGGGGTTGAGTTTTGGTTTGATTCCGAGTTGGTGTACAAGGCCAGACCTGTACAAGTTTGATTTCACCCTGAATAAAGATAACGGCTTTTGCAGGCAAAGAACTTACTCAGTCAGCGCCACAACGGTTTCCCATCTCGTGATGATTCCGTTTGCGCTGTTTGAGCCCGAGAAACGACCACTGGCCATTTATCAGGCTTCGCTAAAAGATTTCCTTCAAGCCGATCAATGTTCCAAAGGCTTGTGACCGGCGCATCAGGCCTTCAAAAATCTCGCGGCGTAACTGACAAACAACAACAGGAAAACCAAGCCACCCAATGCGACCACCAGCGTACTGAGATGCGCAACCATGCCGATGAACGCTGGGCCCATGAGAATGCCGGCGTAGCCCATCGAGATGATCGCCGGAATCGCGGTGCGCTGGGGCATGCGCTGTTGTCGACCCGCCGCCGTAAACAGCACCGGGACTATGTTCGAGCATCCGATACCGACCAAGGCATAGCCCAGCAATGCCGCCTGCCAACTATCGAATACTAGCGAAACCAGCATGCCCGCCGCCGCGCAGACCCCGCCCAGCGCTACCACGCGAACGCCACCCAGTCGGCTGACGATGGCGTCTCCGGTCAGGCGCCCGAGCGTCATCGCCGCCGCGAAGCTGGCATAACCCAAGCCTGCGTAGCTGGGTTCCATTGCGCGTTGCGAGGCAAGGAAAACCGCGCTCCAGTCGAGCATGGCGCCTTCCGTAAGGAAAACAATGAAACACAGGACGCCCAATAGCAGCACGATCCCCCGTGGCATCGCCAACAACGGACCGTCTCTCTCGGTGCCATAGGGCAACAAACTTGGCGCAGCCTTGTACAGCGCGGCGAGGATAATCGCCACCAGGCAAAGCACGGACAGCAGTGGATTCAGTCCCAGGCTGAGCATCGCCGTCATGGCCCCGGCCCCGGCGATACCGCCGACGCTGTAAAGCCCGTGGAACCCGGATTGCAGGGTTTCGCCGCTGTGCTTTTCAACAATGATCGACTGGATATTGATCGCGCAATCGAGCATGCCCATGCTGGCGCCGAACCCCAGTACGGCAAGCGCCAGCCCCGGCAGCCACGTCAGATGGCTCAGCATCGGCAGCACCGAACACAACGCGACAGTCGAGCAGATGATCACCGGTTTGCAGCCAAAACGTGCAGTCAGATAACCGGCAAACGGCATGGCGACGATCGAACCGATACCGAATCCCAGCAACAACAGGCCCAGTCCGCCGTCGTCCAGTCCGGTACGGGCTTTCACCAACGGAACGAGTGGCGCCCAAGCCGACATGACAATGCCGGTGATCAAAAATACGATGCGCGTCGACACGCGCTCGCCGTAGTTTGCATAAGCTGCCAGGGATGATGTCGAGGCGTTCATTGATGCGGATATCCTTATCGGTGTCTCCCGGCTTTTTTGGCGACGAACCGGAACAACAGCTTTTCGAGACACAAGAGTCCCTTCCAGCATCCGTCGGGATGCTGAAGGGAAGAGGGATGGAACTGGTGAGGAGAACGGATCAGCCAACAGACTTCAAAGGGATGGGGCCTTTGAGCCGATCCATCATGGTCGCGCAATACCAGTCATCGAACTGACAAACGCCAGTCTCGGCGGTTTCCGAATAAGGCCCCGGCTCGTACGACGGCGAGGTCACACCGCGCTGGGTGCCTTCGACCAGCGTGCGGTCCTGATCGTTGGTGGCAATCCAGACTTTGGTCAGCCGTTCGAGATCGTAATCCACGCCTTCCACTGCGCTGTCGGGTACCAGCCATTTGGTGGTGACCAGGGTTTCAGTGGCGCTGATCGGCAGCACCCGGAAGCTCAACGCGTGGTCACCGAGGAAGTGATTCCAGGTGGAGGGGTAGTGGAAGTACAGCAGCGCGCCGATGTCCGCTTCAGTTGTCTTGTCCAGACGCCCGGCAACGGCAGGTTTGCCATCCATGGTGTAGCTGACGGCGCCGGATGACAGCGGAATACGGGTCATGCGGAACTGACCATTGATATCCATCACCAAACGGCTTGGCAGTCCGGCGCTCTCGCACTTGGACCAGTAAGCCGACAGCTCTGGATCATCTTCGCCACTGACGCCGCCCACCGACAGGTTATCGACGAACGAATGCAGCAACTCCGGGTGCGACCCGTCGCAGTGATAGCACTCGCGATTGTTTTCGAAGACCAGTTTCCAGTTGCCTTTCTCGATGATGTTCGACTCGAACGCTACTTTGCAGTTTTCAAGATAGTGCGGCGCGATGAAAGGGCTGACGGCTTTGCGGAAACCTTCGAAATCAGGAGCCTTGGCGGCCACGCAGACATAAATGTAGGTATCGACGATCTCGCAGTGAACGCTTTTCAGACTGTATTGGGATTTGTCGAAATCCTGGCCCATGTTGCCGGCGAACAACAGGTTGCCATCCAGCTCGTACGTCCACTTGTGATACGGGCAAACCATCTTCGCCACTTTGCCGTGATCGGCCTCGCAGATTTTTGCGCCACGGTGACGGCAGGCGTTATGGAACGCCCGAACCTCGCCGTCTTTGCCACGGACGACGGCAACGGGGTAGTCACCGATCTGCAGGGTGAAATATTGCCCTGGCTTGGTGATTTCAAAGGTGTGGCCGGCGAAGATCCAGTCCTTGTGCCAGATCTGCTCAAGGTCCTGACGGTAAACGCTTTCACTGCTGTAAAGAGCGCCTGGCAGCGAGTGCCAGGCTTTACGCTGTGCAATCAGGTCAAAAACGCTTTCTTTATTGTTCATTGTTATCCTCCCATAGGCGACATGGGTCTCAGCCTATATGGCCCAGGACTGACGTCACAAACGACATTTGCTGTGGGCAATTCATGCGTTGGCGTTATCGATGCAGGCCTGACTGGAGTGGTGGGACTGCGTGAAAAATCAGTTCCAAAGCAGTAATGGCGCAACTGGATTGAGCGATGTGTTTGATCGCTGTTTTCACCTCGGCACTGCGCTCTACACCGAGACCGCTGGCGAACAGATCAAATTTCTGGCTCAGCTCTTCAGCACTCAAAGCCGTTTCGGGATCGCCCCGCGCGGCGGTGACCGGACTCACCAGCACGCCGCCGTTCTTCAGGGTAATGGTCAATCGGGAGAGGATTTCGGCGGGGAATCTGGCCGAGATATCGGCGGCTTCGACGATTTCGATACGGCGGCTCAACGCCAGAATATCTTCAGCAAAAATAGCCGCCCCGGTGACTTCCTCCGGGCCGACCTTGCCCCGGACAATCAGTGCTGCCAGCGGGAAGGCCAAGGCGTACTGCGCCTGGTCGGCATCACTCGGCGTATGGCCCTGTAAACACATCGACTCGTAGAACGTTTCCACGCGAACGGTTTCAATCGAATCCGTATCAAGCTCAGGGTTTTCCCGCAGCAAATCGAGCATGGCGGTCAGCGCCGGTTGTGCCCAGCGGCAAACTGGCCAGGGTTTGAAGTACTGACTGTCGATCTCCCAGCGTGCACCGATGTCGTTCCAGTATTCGGCGACGGTGACGTCTTCAACTGTTTCTGCCGGCGCACCGGTGATGCCTTCCCGGGCCATGAGCAGCGCATTCAATCCCGCAAATGCCCCTGCACCGTGGGCATCGCGCAGCATGGTCGGCGCTTGCACCACGCGCATCATCGGGCAGCGTGCGCTGAAGTACTCGGCGATGCCCAAGGCGTGGCGAAATGTCGGCTCATCGAAGCCCAGCAAACGCGCGCCGGCGCAGACAACGCCCAGCGCGGAAAAACCACCCGATGCGTGATAAGTCGGCGAAGTCGCCATCAAGGCGGAGCCGGCCCGCAGCGCCGCTTCATAACCGATGCACAAGGCGGTCAGCAGTTCATTGCCACTGATCGACTGGCCTTGATGATGCAGCGCATCGGCGAGGGCAAGCACCGCAGGAACAACCGTGGCACCGGCATGCCCCTTGGATTTGAAGTGGCCCTCATGGGCGTCGAGGCTGTCAGCGCTGAACCCGCCGGCCCAGGCTGCGCCGAGCACGTTGACACGCTGCCCGGCAAAGATCAGGCGACTGCTATAGGCGCCCGCCGGGTAATGCTGTTCGGCAAAACGCCGCATGGCGCTGCTGGTGTCATTGCTGGCCGCGCCGGCCATGACGCCGACGATATCCAGCAGACTGTCCTGCACGATTGCACGAGTCTTGAGCGGAGCATCGAGGAAATCAAAGTCGCGACAGAATTCGAAGAGTGACATTCAACAATCCCTTCCTGTGAGTTGAGCCGAACCGATCATGGCCGGCGCAGCTCAACAATGAGCCACGGAGAGGGTGCCGCTCTAGCAACATTTTCGTCGGGCTATTGATAACCAAATCATCCGACGACGGTGCGGTGCGGATTACCGGCGGGGAAACTTCGCCAGAATCCATTCGCGGAAACGCCGCAGTTCATCTTCGTTTTCGGAGCTTTCGCGACAACTCAAGTAGTGCCAGCTATTGCGCAATTGCACCTGTTGCTCGATCGGTCGTACCAGCAAACCTTGCTGTACCAATCCCGTGACCAGGTGATTCCAGCCCAGCGCAATGCCCTGATGCGTCAGGACCATGCTGATGAGCAGGTTGTAGTCGTTGGCATTGAAGATTTGCGGGCTGTTCGGCGGACGATCATCGATATCGATGGCCTGAAATGCTAGCCACACGCCCCAGTCGACATGTTCGGCGACTTGCGAGCGGCCATAGGGACTCAGGTTGAGCAGGGCCGAATCGCGCACGCCTTCGATCGTCGCAATCTCCGGGTGTTTCTCCAGATACTGCGGGGTGCACACCGGGTAAATCACGTCGTGGCACAACGGGTAGCTTCTATAACCGTCGCGGATGCGCGAAATCTTGGTGATGAAGATGTCCGGCTGCACACCGGGTTCCATGGTCAGAAAGTTCTGCGTAGTGATCAGGTTGAGTTCGATATCCGGGCACTGGGCGAAGAACTCCTGCAGATGATTCGACAGCCACAGCGCGGAAAAGGCCGGCGAGCAACAGACGGTGAGGACCTTCTTGGTCGACTGGCTGCTGCGGATGCGTTCGGCAGCCTGGGCGATGTTGACGAAGGACAGCTGCGCGGCATCGAAGAACACCGCACCGGCGGCCGTCAGTTCCACCGCCCGGCCGACCCGGGTAAACAGTTGCGCGCCCAGATAGCTTTCCAGCTCACGGATCTGCCGGCTGATCGCGGCTTGCGAAACGCACAACGCCTCCGCCGCACGGGTGAAGCTTTCATATTTGGCCGCGGCGACAAATGCCTTCACAGCCCTCAAGGACGGCATTTTCAGCAGGATGGTGTCAGGGTCGACATGCTTGCTCATTCGTACACTCTCCTAACGATACAGCTCCCCAACGAAGCGCGAGGAGGGTAACGGAACCGTGCGGGGAGGGCTACGCGAGCGTCGCTGCGGGGATAGACCCGGTCGCTCATGGTGCTGACGCGGCACTCGGCAATGGCTGTCGTCGCAACCGATAACCCGACGTTATCGAATTGCCCCTGTAAATGTAGTTGGATTAAGCGGGGTGATGCTAATAGATTTGAAACATCCCTTTTTCCTGGGACCTCAAAAATAATAAAAGGAAGCCCGTCGTGAAGACATCTATTCATTACCGCTGCCGCTTACAATTATTTTTGCTCGTTTGCCTGTCGCTTAATGCGAAAGATGCACGATGCGAAGGAGGCAAGGTATGACAAGTTCCGACGAGATCATTTGCGTAAAGAATGTTTTCAAAGTCTTCGGTACGCAGCCAGCACTTGCCATGAAAATGGTTAAAGAAGGCGCATCAAAAGCTGAAGTGTTCAAAAAGACCGGTCAGGCGATTGGTGTTTTTGATGCCAACTTCTCTGTTCGCCGCGGTGAGATTTTCGTGATCATGGGTTTGTCCGGTTCGGGCAAATCGACCATGGTCCGATTGTTCAACCGGCTGATCGAGCCGACGTCCGGGCAGATCTTTCTCAATGGCAAGGAAATCACCGGCCTGGGCGACAAGGACTTATTACAGGTTCGTCGCAAAGACATGGGCATGGTCTTCCAGTCGTTTGCATTGATGCCGCACATGAGCGTCATCGACAACGTTAGCTTCGGTCTGGAAATCAGCGGTGTCAGCGAGAAAGAACGCTATTGCCGCGCGATGGGCGCGCTGGAGCAGGTTGGCCTGGCAGGGCAGGAGTTCAGCTTTCCTCACCAACTCTCCGGCGGCATGCAGCAACGTGTCGGCCTGGCCCGCGCGCTGGCCAATGATCCCGCCATTCTGCTGATGGACGAAGCGTTCTCGGCACTTGATCCGATGATTCGCAGCGAGATGCAGGGCGAACTGATCAAGCTGCAGGCCGAGCAGGATCGCACCATCATTTTTATCTCCCACGATATTGAAGAAGCGGTTCGCATCGGTCACCGCATTGCGATCATGGAAGGCGGGCGCGTGGTGCAAATCGGCACGCCGCGTGAACTTCTGTGCAACCCAGTGAATAAATATGTGCGTGATTTCTTTAATGGTTTCGACACCAGTCGCATTCTGAAAGCGGGTGATATCGCGCAACAGGATTGCAATGTCGCTTATATACCGGGCGGGCAAACGCCGATTAAAGCGGAAGCGTCTCTTCGCGACATCTTTCATCTGGTTGCGGCCTCGGCAACTCCCATGCCGGTGGTGGATGAAGTTGGACTTTATAAAGGTTCGATTTCGCAAGGCCATCTTCTGAGCTGTCTGTGTAATAGCTGAACTGCGAATAATCAGAATTGATTTACCGCTTCTGAGGGCGAGGTAGCACCATGTCAGACTTCAACTTTCTAGATCCTTTCCAAAGTTTAAATATTCCCTTGGGATCCTGGGTGGAAACCGCCCTTAAATATCTGGTGCATAACTTCAGGGAAGTGTTTCGCTCGATCCGTTGGCCGGTCGATCAAGTGCTCGACGGTGTGCAGTGGGGACTGCTATCGGTTCCGCCCACGGTGTTCATCATCATCGCCGGACTGATCAGTTGGCAGATCGGCGGCAAGCGCATCGCGATCTTCAGCGTCGCAACCCTCACCGGGCTTGGACTGATCGGTGTGTGGAGCGATGCGATGGTCACGCTGGCCCTGGTGCTGACGTCGCTGTTGTTCTGCGCAGTGATCGGCATACCGCTGGGCATCTTGTGTGCACGCAGTGATCGCACGGAAATGATCATCCGCCCGGTGCTGGATGCGATGCAGACACTGCCGGCGTTCGTCTATCTGGTGCCGGTGGTGATGCTCTTTGGCATCGGCAACGTACCCGGTGTGATCGTCACCATCATCTTTTCCGTCGCGCCACTGGTGCGGCTGACCAACCTTGGTATTCGCCAAGTCCCAGCGGACAAGGTGGAAGCCGCCCGCGCATTCGGCTGCACGGCCACGCAAATGCTGATGAAGGTGCAGTTGCCGTTGGCGGCGCCAACGATGATGGCCGGCCTCAATCAGACCTTGATGCTGTCGCTATCGATGGTTGTGGTCGCCTCGATGATTTCGGTGGGCGGTCTCGGCTTGATGGTGTTGAGCGGCATCGGCCGCCTCGACATGGGCCTGGCCAGCGTCGGCGGTGCCGGGCTGGTGCTGCTCGCGGTATTCCTTGATCGACTGACCCAGGCAATGGGTGAGCGCAGCAGCGATCTGGCCTCCGGTCAGCGCTGGTATGAAAGCGGCCCTGTGGGGCTGGTCATGAAACTGAAGAAAAAGAAGAACGTTGCACGTCCAGTGACGAATTGAGTTGGCCTGCTCACCCCATTAAAAATTCCAAGCGTGGTGAAACATGAAACTGACAAATCTCAAGAAAAGCGTGGTTGCGAGCCTCGTGGCTTCAGTGTTTGGCACCTTGTTGTGCTCGGCGGCCTACGCGGCCGACGCCAACAAACCCAGTGCCGGCGTTTCGATTACGCCGATCTTCCCGACCATCGCCGAAGAGCGCTTCCGTGGTGAAGTGGTGATCGCCGGCCTCAAGGAACTGGGCTACGACGTCAAACAGCCAAAAGAAGTCGACTACCCGGCGATGTTTCTCGCGCTGTCTTACGGCGATGCGGACTTCACCGTGCATGAATGGGAACACCTGCACCAAGCGTTTTATGAAAAGGCCGGCGGCGATGACGTGATGGTCAAGGTCGGGCAAATCATGAAGGGCGTGCTGCAGGGCTACATGATCGACAAGAAGACTGCCGAGGCTTATCAGATCAAGGATCTGTCGGACCTGAAGAAACCCGAAATCGCCAAGCTCTTTGACAGCAACGGTGACGGTAAGGCTGACCTGACCGGCTGCAACCCGGGCTGGGGCTGCGAGATCATGGTTGAACACCACATGAAAGCCTACGGTCTGGGGCCCACCGTGGTCGACAACCGCGGCTCGTACTTCGCGTTGATGGCGGACACCATTGCACGCTTTCAGCAAGGCAAGCCAGTGCTGTTCTTTACCTGGGTTCCGCAGTGGATCGCCAGCGTATTGGTGGAAGGGCGTGACGTGGTCTGGTTGCCGGTGCCGTTCACCTCGCTGCCGGATGGCCAGGAAAGCAAGGACACCTTCCATGATGGCAAGAACCTCGGCTTCCCGGTGGACACGGTCAACGCCGTGATGAACAAAGAGTTCGCCGAGAAGAACCCGGTGGCGCGCAAATTCCTCTCTGAAGTCAGCATCCCGACCGCCGCTGAAAGTGCGCAAAATCTGCGCATGCAGAACGGTGAAAAGTCGCTGGCCGACATCAAACGTCATGCCGCGGAATGGATCAAGGCCAACCAGCAAGCCTATGACGGCTGGTTGAGTGACGCACGGGCGGCAGCGAAGTAATCGGTTCGAACACGGGTTGGCGGCGGGCCGTGCCAGTCGCCAAACCAACGGGTTGTCGTTTCAAGTGAAGGTGAGCGGGTGAGGCAAGATGGAAACGTTCCAGAGTCCGTTGAAACAACAGAACATCGGCTTTCGCCATTCCACCTTGATGTCGGGCCATGAACGGGTGGTGCGGGTGGCTTTTATTCTGCTCGATCATTTTTCGTTGACGACCCTTTCAACGGCGATGGATGCCTTTGCCACTGGAAACCTGATCAACGCTGAGACGATTTACACGGTATCGACCTACTCACTGCAGGGCGGGCTGGTTGAAAGTGATATCGGCGTGTCACTGGTCTCGCAAAGGCTGGTGGCGGAAGGCTTCAGTCATGATGCAGTGATTGTCGTCGGAGGTCAGCGTGTGAGGCTTGCCACGCAGCCAGTGCTGCGCCGAGTACTGAAGAAGTCCGCGAGCAAAGGGATCGTTGCCGGTTGCTGGAATGCCGCGTTTTATCTGGCCGATGCCGGTTTGCTCGAGACTGGGGAGTTTGCTTGTCACAGCGACAGCTGCGGTCTGATCAATGAATATTTCCCGCAGTTGAACGTTTCGACTCGCGAGTTTATTTGCGCACAGCGCCGAGCCACTTGCGCCAACGCTCATTCGGCGCTGGATATGACCCTGGCGATCATGCAGGAACTGGGCGCGCGCAACGATGCGCCACTGGTTGATGAAATAAAAAGGGTTCACCAGTCTGGACATCTTCAACCGAAGACTGCCGACAGTCTGCGCTGTTCAGCGATTCCCAAGCCTTTGAACATCGCGCTCGACTTGATGGAAAAAAACATTGAGGAACCGTTGGAAATTGACGCAATCGCCAGCCAGGTTGGCGTGTCTCGCCGGCAATTGGAAAGAAGGTTTGCCCGCTATCTCAATGCCGCACCCAATCGATACTACCTGGAACTGCGTTTGACTCGGGCTCGGCAACTGATTGTGCAAAGTGATCGTTCGTTGACGGATGTGGCACTGGCCACCGGGTTTGTCAGCTATCCGCACTTCTATAAACGCTTCAAGGATCTGTTTGGCTTACCGCCCATGACCTTCAGGGATTACTACTACGCCAACGACTATGCCAGTAGCGGACGTTATGCCGTGGCGGCCGGTTTTTAAAACAAACAGTCAATCGTCACTGTTTGCGCAAGTGCCAGTTTTGCAAGTTTCCGGATCAACGCCACTGCGTGCGTTTGCTTTGTGCGCGTGCGTTTTGCAACTTCAACGATTAACGGTTTAACACTATGAAAGTCAGTTCATTACCCGCCGATGATGATAGTTGTGGCTGGTTTCATTTGAGCAAGCCACGCAGTCCCGAGCCGGCTCACCGTGGGCACCGTTCAGCCCGCTGGGTGATCATCGGTGCCGGCTTCACGGGACTGGCGTGCGCGCGGCAACTGGCGTTGAATTTTCCCGACGATGAAGTGGTGCTTATCGAAGCGCAGGAAGTCGGACTGGGCCCGTCGGGGCGTAATGCCGGTTTTGCCATTGATCTTCCCCATGATATTGGCGCTGAGGATTACATCGGTGACATCGCACTGGCACGCACCAGTTTGAAACTCAATCTGGCCGGCCAATCGATACTTCGCGAGCTGGTCAATCAATACCGCATCGAATGCCAGATGAAAGCCTGCGGCAAATATCAGGCAGCGGTAGAGAACCGCGGTATCGCTGTACTCGATGCCTATCGCCGGGGCCTGGAAAAACTCGATCAGCCTTTTCAGATGATTGATGCCGATGAGTTGCCCGAACATTTGGGCACGCGGTTTTACCGCAAGGCGTTGTTCACGCCGGGCGCAGTGTTATTGCAACCGTCCGGACTGGTAAAAGGCCTCGCCGACAACTTGCCATCGAACGTCACGCTGTATGAGCGCACGCCGATTCTGGAAGTGGAGTACGGCACCAAGACGCTGCTCAAACATGCCCACGGCAGCATCAATGCCGACAAACTGATTCTGGCGAACAACTCGTTCGGCATGCGCTTCGGTTTCCTGCAAGGGCGCATGTTGCCGATCTACACCTACGCGAGCATCACCCGGCCGCTGACCGAAGAAGAACAGGCACGGCTGGGCGGCAAACCGTTCTGGGGCGCCATTCCGGCGGATCCGTTCGGCACCACGGTGCGCCGAACCCCGGACAACCGTTTGCTGATCCGCAACAGTTTCACCTTCAACCCGGATGGTCGCAGCAACAGTAAATACAACGAGCGTTTCGTGCGCCGGCACAAGGCTTCATTCGATCAGCGTTTCCCGATGTTGCCGGACGTGACGTTCGACTACACCTGGGGCGGCGCCTTGGCCATGTCACGCAACCACAACGGTTTCTTCGGTGAACTGGCGCCTAACGTTTATGCCGCACTGGGATGCAACGGTCTGGGTGTCACGCGCGGAACCGTCACCGGCAAGTTGCTCGCTGACTGGCTGGCGGGGCAGCGTGACCCACTGATTGATTTCCTGTTGCAGGCGCCAGGACCCAACAGCAACCCGCCAGAACCGTTCCTTTCGCTTGGGGTGAACATGAACCTCAAGTGGGGGCAGTACCGCGCCGGGAGAGAAAGCTGAGTCTGCGTTGACCGGTCGCTGAAGCCTCGTCGCTCTGCTGCCGTCCTGAAGGCTTGCGCCGCCAATAATCACGGTCTGCCCGGCATGCCGTCGGGCGCACGGATTGAACATTGAACCACTGGAGAAAACGCTATGAACTTTGACGGAATTTTTACCCCTGCGATTACCCCGTTGTCCGCTGATGGCCAGATCGACTATTCGGCGTTCTCCGACGTGCTCGAATATCTGATCGAGTCCAAGGTTCACGGCATCGTTATTGGCGGCTCCACCGGCGAGTATTACGCGCACACCGCCGAGGAGCGCGTGGCCGTCGCCGAGCGAGCCAAAGAGGTTATTCGCGGACGTTTGCCTCTGGTCATCGGCACCGGCGGCATTCGTACCGAAGACTCGGTGTACTTCGCCGAAAAGGCCAAGTCCCTGAAAGCGGACGCCATCCTGGTCGGTTCACCACCGTATGCCTTGCCGACGCAAAAGGAAATTGCCGCCCATGTGCTGGCCGTGGACAAGGCGGCCGGGCTACCGATCATGCTGTACAACTATCCGTCGCGGATGGGCGTGGCAATGGGCGACGAGTTTTTCGAGGCGATTGCCGGCTGCAAGAACATCGCCGCGATCAAGGAAAGTTCGGGTGAGATGAGTCGCCTGCACCGTCTGGCTCACGCTCATCCGTCGATCCAGTTGTCCTGTGGCTGGGATGATCAGGCGCTGGAGTTTTTCGCCTGGGGCGCGCGCAGCTGGGTATGCGCCGGCTCGAACTTCATCCCGCGTGAACACATTGCGCTCTACGAAGCCTGTGTCCTCGAGAAAAATTTCGATAAGGGCCGGCGGATCATGTCGGCGATGTTGCCATTGATGGATTTCCTCGAGAGCGGCAAGTTCGTGCAGTCGATCAAACACGGTAGCGAACTCAGTGGCCTGCGTGCTGGCGGTGTGCGGGCGCCACTGCAACCGCTGGAGCCTGCCGAGAAGCAAGCGCTGGAAAGCGTGATCAAAACCCTGCAGAAGAACGTCGCGCGTATCGTCGAGGTGGCTTGAAATGGCAGACCTGCTGAGTAAAGAGCAATACCTCGAACTGGCTGCGAAGCTCGAATTTCGCAACCAAGCGTTTATCAGCGGCCAGTTTTGCGCCTCCAGATCGGGCAAGACATTTACCACGACCAACCCGGCCACCGAACAGGTATTGACCGAGATTGCCGCGTGCAATGCCGAGGACGTCGATGTCGCCGTTGCAGCGGCCAAGGAAGCCTTCGATGACGCACGCTGGCATTCACTGGCGCCGTCCGCACGCAAATCGGTATTGCAGCGCTTTGCCCAATTGCTGGAGGACAACGCCCATGAGCTGGCAGTGCTGGAAAGCCTGGACAGTGGCAAGCCGATTCGTGAATGCCAGAACATCGATGTGCCAGAGACGATTCATACGTTGCGTTGGCATGCCGAGCTGATCGACAAGATCTACGACGCTACGGCCCCCGTCGGCTCGGGTGCGGTGACCATGGTGGTGCGTGAACCGATTGGCGTTGTCGGCCTGGTGTTGCCGTGGAACTTCCCGCTGCTGATGCTCGCCTGGAAAATCGGCCCGTCGCTGGCCGCAGGCTGTTCGATCGTGGTCAAACCGGCCAAGGAAACCACCTTGAGCACGTTGCGCGTCGCCGAACTGGCGCATCAGGCGGGGATTCCCGCCGGTGTCTTCAACGTCGTGCCTGGGGGCGGGAAAGAAGCCGGTGAACCGCTGGGTCGTCATCCGGATGTGGCCATGGTCAGCTTCACTGGTTCAACCGATACCGGGCGGCTGTTTCTCAAATATTCCAGCGAATCGAACCTGAAACGCATCGTGCTGGAATGTGGCGGCAAGAACCCTGCCGTGGTGATGAATGATGTCGAAGATATCGACCTCGTCGCCCAGCATGTGGTCAACGGCGCGTTCTGGAATATGGGTGAAAACTGCTCGGCCTCTTCGCGCCTGATCGTCCACGCCGACGTCAAGGATGAACTGTTGCAGCGTGTGCAGGTGCATCTGGGCGACTGGAAAATGGGCGACCCACTGGACCCGGAAAACCGCCTGGGCTCGATGATCAGCAAAGCGCATTTCGACAAGGTGCGCTCCTACCTTGACGTGGCCCGCGACGAAAACCTGCATGTGCTGGTGGGCGGCAAAACCCGCCAGGATATTTTCGTCGAACCGACTATCGTTGACGGCGTGAGTCGCGATAGCCGTTTGTTCCAGGAAGAGATTTTTGGCCCGGTACTGAGCGTCACCACGTTCCAGACCGTTGACGAAGCGATTGAGCTGGCCAACGACACGGCCTACGGCCTGGCAGCATCGGCTTACACCGGCAACCTGCGCCATGCACTGAAACTCTCGCGCGGCATCCGTGCCGGGATTGTCACGGTGAATTGCTTCGGTGAAGGCGATGCCTCTACGCCATTCGGCGGCTACAAGGAGTCGGGGTTCGGCGGGCGCGACAAGTCGATCTGGGCGCACGATCAATACACTGAAATCAAAACCATCTGGATTGATGCTTCCTGATAACGCCTTGACGCAACAAATCGCATCGCCCCGACCACTGAATTGAGTGGCGGGGCGATTGCCACATACCGTAACCCCCATCCATGAGCTGGACTGGTTAGTGGCCACGTCAGCAGAAAGCTTTCAGTCATCCGCTTTTCGTCAGACATTTTGAACCTAACCCGAAATCAGTCGCTCAACCGGGAAATATTCGGGGTGGGCGAAATGAACGCGTTCAAGAACCAACTGACATTCGCACAAGAAACCAGATTACTCGCGTTGGCGGCCTGGCAACGTGCACTGGAAAACCTTGAATTGCGAATGGACTGCCCAGACGCCTATCACGACGAACTGCTGCGCCAGTCGGATGAAATGGACCGCTTGGGCATACTCAGTTGGGACGAGTGGCGCGACCTGCGCAGAGAAGCAGATGTCGCCTACCTGCGCGCAGTCGCTGGAGACGATTACCATTGAGGTCATGTACGGTCGCTATCCGGGTCCGCTGAAAAAATCGAATCAACAAAACAGGAGATTTCCATGCCCGAGCCGTTGACCTCATCAGCCGCACCCGCTCGCTCCTGGTTCGCCCGATTCTCAGGCTCCGGGTGGGGCGGGCGCGTCTTCTGGTCAATTCTGATCGGGGTGACAATCTTCCTGCTGATCAGCGGGTATGGCGCCTTCGTCGGGGCCAACAAACAGAATCTGTACTTCGCCTTTATCGGTGGCATGACCGGTTTCGCTGCGACGGCAATCGGTGCTGTGGTAGCGATCGCGTTACGAGACATCGCCGCCCGAACCCAAGACATCATGCTCGGCTTTGCCGCCGGGATGATGCTGGCCGCCAGTTCGTTTTCGCTGATTCTGCCCGGTATAGAAGCGGCTCAGGCGCTTTGCGGTAACCCGTTGCTCGCAGCCTGCGTCGTCGTTGCAGGATTGGGATTGGGCGTCGCGCTGATGGTCGGTCTTGATCGTTTCGTGCCTCACGAACACGAGAAAAGCGGACGCCGAGGGCCGGACGCGCAGCGCATCAATCGTGTCTGGTTGTTCGTCCTGGCAATCACACTGCATAACCTGCCGGAAGGCATGGCCATTGGCGTTAGCTTCGCCAACGGCGATATGAAGGTCGGACTGCCGCTGACCGCGGCGATCGCCATCCAAGATATTCCCGAAGGCTTGGCTGTCGCTCTGGCATTACGCGTGACAGGCATCTCGGCACTTCGCGCAGCGCTTATTGCAGTGGGTTCGGGGTTGATGGAACCCATTGGCGCCATTGTCGGATTGGGTATTTCCAGCAGCTTTGCGTTGGGTTATCCAATTGCACTCGGTCTGGCAGCCGGTGCGATGATTTTTGTGGTCTCCCATGAGGTCATTCCCGAGACCCATCGCAACGGGCATGAGACCCCGGCCACGTTGGGGCTGATGCTCGGTTTTGGGGTGATGATGTTTCTCGATACGGCTTTGGGTTAATCACGAACCTGACCACTGGAGAGAAACCGTCACGCACTGGTTTTAACCTCAGCCTTGACCACTGATTTACGGTACGTCAGCAAAACGATGCCCATGACCACAATCACCCCGCCGAGAATCTGTCCTTTACTGAGCATTTGGTCCAGCACAATCCAGCCCATCAGCAGCGTTGCCAATGGCTCGATGTTCATGACCGGCGCATTGCGCGGCATGTCGAGGCGAGGCACGGAAATGAACAGGACGATAAAACCTGTGCCGTACAGCACCACCAGAGTGGCGAGAGCCAGCCATCCGGTCGAGGTGGCGGGCAGGTTCAATCCGCCGGGAAGGGCGCCCGTCAGCCCTGCCAGGTTGACGCTGCTGAACACGATGAAAATGGTCAGCAGACTGCGCACCGAGCCACGTACCTGAGACAGTTTGTGGTCGGTGATCCACAGCGCGCAGGCGAACACGCTGGCGGCGCAGAATGCGAGCGCGACGCCGGTCAGCCATTGCGCACTGACGTCCGTCGTGGTCGAGAGACGCCCGGGGACATCCAGCACAAACACCAGGCCCAGTAGAATCAAACCCATCAACGTCGCGGTACGTGCGCTCGGTCGCGGGCCACCCAGTGCCCAGGTGAACAATGCCAGCAGAATAGGGAATACGTTCGCCACCAGCAGGGCCAGCGCCACCGGCACCCGTGCGACAGCAGAGTAGAGGCACAGACTCTGCGCAGTGATCAGCAGCCCCAGCAACAGTTGCCAGCGCCAGGCACCCGCCGGCAAGCGCAGGCTTTGTCTCTGCCACAGCACCAGGATGGCGAGCACCAGCAAGGTCCCGCCGGAACGCATCAAAATCGCCAGCAACACACCCGCACCATCATCAAAGGCGACTCGCGCCGCCACATGGTTGCCGGCAAACGCACAGCCCATGCACAACAGAATGATCACCGCCAGATAACGGGGGTAGGGCGGCGGTACGGTTTGCGTAGCGGCAGGGCGAGGCATGGCAGATCTCAGGATTGTTAGCCGTTCGAACGACTTGGTTTTTGTTTGGTTGTCGTACAACCTAGTCGTTTTATCGCATTCGGCGACGTCGGGCAATAGTCCTGGAAGCGCACAGCTACGCATAAGTTCAGCGTTATGGTGGATTTTTACCTATTTGATTAAATGTAGAGATCGTATGACTTGATAGGGCAGGGGCGCATCGGCCCCTGCTTCCAGGGATTTACACATTCATGAGATGCGGGTCTGCATTTGTTCAGGCATGAAATGGATAATCGATGTACCCACGCTGATCCCCACCGAAAAAGCTGCTCGGATCCGGCGCGTTGAGCGCCAGGCCATCGTGCAGCCGACGCGGCAAGTCAGGGTTGGCCAGGAACGGGCGGCCAAACGCAATGATGTCGGCACGATCGGCAATCAGTGCCTGTTCGGCAGATTGCGCATCGTAGCCGCCCGCGAGGATCAGCACGCCGTTCCACGTTTTGCGCAACTGGGCAATGATCGCGTCCCAGCGCGGATCGAAGTTCTCATCTTTGACTGTGCCGACCATCGCTGGCTCGACCAGATGCAGGTAGGCCAGATTCCATTGGTTGAGCGCCTCGACGAGGTGGCCGAAGGTCGCCTCCGGAGTGTCATCACCCATGCCCATGAAGCGCCCCATCGGCGTCAGGCGTACGCCGACCCGTTCGGCGCCGACTTCTTCGGCGACGGCCGCAACCACTTCCAGCAGAAACCGCGCGCGATTTTCCACGCTGCCGCCATAGGCATCGTCACGCTGATTGCTGTTGCTGTTAAGAAACTGGTCGAGCAGGTAACCGTTGCCGGCATGGATTTCCACACCGTCCATGCCCGCCTGCAAGGCGTTGCGCGCGGCCACGCGGTAGTCCTCGACGATGCCGGCGATTTCCGCGGTTTCCAATGCGCGCGGCACTGGCACATCACCCCATACGCCGTTCCCGTTTTCGTCGACGATAAACGTCTTGCCCGGCACCGGCAGCGCGCTCGGCGCAACGGGCAGGCCGGCATCGGGTTGAAAGCTCGGATGGGAAACCCGACCGACGTGCCACAGTTGCATGAAGATCAACCCGCCGGCCTCATGCACCGCGGCGCTGACGTCACGCCACGCCCGGACCTGCTCAGGGCTGTAGATGCCCGGCGTCCAGGCGTAACCCTGAGCTTGCCGGGAGATTTGTGTAGCCTCGGTGATGATCAGCGCGGCACTGGCCCGTTGGCGGTAGTACTCGGCGTTCATCGGCGTCGGCACATCGCCCGGTTGGCCGGCGCGTGAGCGCGTCAACGGCGCCATTGCCACGCGGTGGGCGAGCGTATAAGGACCGAGTGCGAGGGGTTGGAACAGACGACGGGTCATGGGTAGCTCCAGATTTCAATTGAAGGAATTCAAGCGCGGCAGCGGCGCCGCGAACCAGTGCCGCTAACTTAACCGCGCTCAGCGGGGCTGATAATCGGCGACCGGCGCTACGCTGTTTTGCGCGCAACGCAATGGCGCCCGTGCTCATCAGCGATGAACACGGGCGTGGCTCAGGCAGGTTGGTTGGATCGGGTCAGCGGCAGGTTCAGCCAGCGCCGGCCGGTGGCGTTGGCGACGCCGTTGCCAAGGGCCGCGGCCATCGGCCCCTGGACGATTTCAGCGGCACCGAGGAAAGGTTGTCCCGGCCGGTCGAGCAAATGCACATCGACTTTTTTCGGCAGTTGCGTGAAGCGCAGAATCGGATAACCGCTCCAGTCGTAGCTGCGAATGCCCCCCGCGTCGTAAGCGACTTTTTCGTACAGGGTCCAGCTCGCGGACTGCACGATGCCGCCCTCGACCTGATTGCGCAGGCCGTCGGGGCTGACGATCTGGCCGACGTCCACCGCCGTCACCACGTGATCGATGCGAATCTCGCCGGTCTGCGGATGCACCCGCAGCTTCACCGCGATGGCGCAGTAACCCATGATGTTTTTGTAGCGGGCAAAGGCGAAACCGATACCGGCGCCGGGCTCGCTGCTTTTTTGCGGCCAACCGATCTCATCACGCACACGCTCTACGACCGCGCGAGCACGCGGGTCGCTGAGATGAGCCAGACGCAACGCGACCGCGTCGATGCCGGCCCGGATCGCCAGCTCGTCGATACTCGCCTCGATGGCGAAGATGTTGATGTGCGCACCCAGCGAACGCATGGCCGAGGTACGAAAGGGCATTTCGGTGACGAAGGTCATGTTGATGCGCGTTGAGTTCAACTCGTACAGCGGCACCGCGTTGCGATCACCATCGCCTTCGGGCTGGGCGATCGGCACGGAGGGCGCCGAGGCGAAGGGCCGCGCGAGCAAGCGTGCCGGCAACAGACGCCCGGCGTTGACGATGCGTTCGTTGTGCGGCGTGGTCCAGAGGTCGTAGGCCCAGTCCTGCAAGCGGCCGTGGCTGAGGCCGGCGTCGACTTCGCTGACCATCGCCGAGCTGTATGGCTCCCATAGATTTTCCTGTTCGCGCATCCATTGCACGCGCACCGGCGTACCGGGCACGCGCAGCGCGATCAATGCCGCATCGGCGGCGGCATCATCAGCGCCGTTGTGGCCGTAACACCCTGAGCCTTCGGTATGAATACAGCGCACCCGCTCAGGTGGCAGACCGAGCATTTCGGCAATGCCGGCGCGCAGCGGGTAAACGCCTTGGGTGTGGGTCCAGACGGTGAGCGTGCCGTCCTTGAACCAGGCCACCGCACAGGACGGGCCGATCGAGCCATGCATCAAATACTGCTTGGTGACCCGCGCCTGAAAACGCGTATCGGCCGCGCCGCTCGGCGTGCCACTGTTGCTGATCGGATAGCGCCGTGAGGGCAGGCGTTTGAGCAGGTCATGAATCTGCGCCGAATCAGGAATCGCCTCGCCGCTGCTCCACTGCGCGACTTCGCTGGCACGGCGCATGGCTTTGATCGCTTGCCACTCGTCACGGGCGAGCACCGCCAGATAGTTGCCGTCGCGGATCACCTTGACCACGCCATCCAACGCCTCGATTGACGCCGCATCGAATGCCTGCAACGTGCAGCCCGGACGGGGCGGGCGGATCACCCGCGCATGCAGCATGCCCGGCAGGCGCATGTCCTGGACGAATGCCGCGCCAGCGCTGACCTTCGCCGGGATGTCGAGGCGCGGCAACGAATGGCCGATCAGTTTGAAATCAGCGGCGGCCATCGCCGGTGATTGAGCCTTGGCATATTGATGCACATCGACATGTTTGACCGCGTCGGCGTAACTCATCCGCTGACCAGCCGGGCCTTCGATCACACCGTCGCGGGTGCTCAGCAGCGCCTCATCAACCTGCCAACTACGCGCGGCGGCATTGACGAGCATTTCGCGCACCTGCGCGGCGGCGTTATACAACGCGGTACCGCTGTCGAAAATGCTGTGGCTGCCGGCGGTGTAGCCTTCGTTGGGCGTCAGCGCGGTGTCGGCGGTGAGCAGGTTGATCGCGGATGCCGGTACCTGCAAACGCTCGGCGGCGATTTGCAGCAGCGCGGTTTTCACCCCGGTACCCAATTCGACCTTGCCGGTGTAGACGGTGATGCCGTCGGCGCCGATGCGGATCCAGGCGTCGAGAAACGGGTTGGTGCGCAGGCTGCCGGGCAGGTCGGGTGCGAGGACCACGGTGCCGAGCGTATCGACTTCCGTATCTGCCAACACACGCCGCGCCACCGGCAGCAGGGTGAATGCCACCAGCAACGCGCCACCGCGCAAGAACGCGCGTCGGCTCGGGTTCAATTCATTCGACTCACTCATGTCAGGCTCCCGTTGTGCCCGGCCACCTGTTTGATCGCCTCGATGATCCGCAAATGCGTACCGCAGCGGCACAGGTTGCCGGCCATGTGCTCGCGAATGGTCGCCTCATCCGGGTGGCGATTACGCTCAAGCAACGCCTGCGCGCGCATCAGCATGCCGGCAATGCAGTAACCGCATTGCGCGGCCTGTTTCTCGATGAACGCCGCTTGCAGAGGGCCAGGTTTTTCCGCGCTGCCGAGGCTTTCCACGGTGCGGATTTTTTTGTCTTCGAGGCCGGCGCAAGGTGTCAGGCAGGCGAACACCGGTTGATCGTCGACGATCACCGTGCAGGCGCCGCACTGACCGAGACCGCAGCCGTATTTGGCGCCGTTGAGGTTCAAGTGATTGCGCAGCGCATACAGCAGCGGCATGTCCGGCTCCAGCTCAAGCGGTTGTGCGGCTCCGTTGACGTTGAGAGTGATCTGGCTCATTTCGTCTCCTGACGTAACGCTTCAATAGTGGAAGAGAGGTCGGCCCACGGCTGATCGGGGCGGGTTTGCTGACGCAGATACGCGGCCAGTGCGCCGAGTTGTGCGTTATCGAGGCTGGCGGCGAACGCAGGCATCAGCGGGCCGGGCGATCCGGCTGTGGCGGGCAACCCTTCAAGCACGGTTTTGAGGAAGTTGCGCGAACTGGTCGCTTGCAGCGCCGAGGTGTTTTGCAGGCCCGGGCGACCATCAATGGTGCGCATCGGTGCCGCCGGGCCATGGCAGCCGGCGCAGGCGCTGCTGAAGAGCAGGGCGCCGGTCGAGTGGTCTTCCGCTTCACTGGCAGGCGTCTTCGCCGTCGTCTCTGTCACCGAAGGCGGGTTTTCCAGACTGAGCAGATACTCGGCAATCGCCTCGGCTTCACTGGCGGGCAAGCGGGCCAGACTCAAGCTGACCGGACGCATCGGCCCGGCTGGTGTGCCGTGGCCATCGACGATCTCGGCGCGCAGATAGCCCACCAGTTGCTCACGACGCCACGGGTTGCCGCGCTGGCCCATGCCGACCAGCGCGGGCGCTTGCCAGCCATCGACGATGCCGCCCTGCAAATACTCCGAGGGTTTTTCCGCGCCGATCAGGTTCAGCGGCGAATGGCAGCCGGCGCAGTGCCCCGGGCCGTCGACCAGATAACGCCCGCGATTCCATGCCTCGGTACGTCCCGCCAGCGGCGTCAGTGGCTCACCGTGCAGGAACAGCAGGTTCCAGAACGACACCAGCGGGCGAATGTTCATCGGAAAATTCATCTGGTTCTGCTCGGCCGGCGCGTGCACGGCGGGGCCGCTCATCAAGTAGGCATAAGCGTCGGCGATATCTGCTGCGCTCATGCGCCGGTAGTGCACGTAGGGGAACGCCGGATAGAGCAAGTGACCATCGCGAGCAATGCCCTGACGCATCGCCCGCTCGAAGGCCGGCAGTGACCATTGGCCGATACCGGTCTCTACATCCGGGGTGATGTTGGTGCTGTACAGCGTGCCGAACGGCGTTACCAGCGGCAGTCCGCCGGCCAGATATTCACCACCGGGGCGGGTATGGCACACCGCACAGTCGCCGGCCTCGACCACCCGCGCCCCGCGTTGCAACTGCGCAACATCGAACAGTGTCGGGCGCTCGATTGGCGCAATCGCCGGGCGCCACATCAGCCAAACGGCGCCGATCAGGCCGAGCACGGCGGCGACTGCCACGCTGATCCATAGCGTTCTGGACTTCAGAAATGAGCTGTTCATGGGACTGAGAAAAACGCGGCAGGCAATGGCAGAACGGATCGGATACGGGTCATGACAACGCTCCTTGTAACAGCCGGGGAAGGGCGCCGATGGGGACGACGGCGCCAGGGGCCAAAGCGTAGAGAAACCGTCTGCGCGGGAGAATCAGCGGCGCACGCAACAGCGCGTTGCGCGAGAAGCAACGCCTGCGCCGTTGCGCCGGACGCATCACTGCGTTGCCCGCCGCGTGGATTCTGCGCGTCGCAACAGGGCCGTAGCCTTGGCAGCACTTTCCTGAACTCAATGAGGTGTCATCATGCTCACGGGCAATCCGGTCATTGCGACCAACGCCGAACAGCCGGCTGGACTTTCCGGCCTGATGGTTGCGTTCCTGGCATTTTGCTGTGGCGCGGTCGTGGCCAATCTTTATTACGCACAGCCAATCGTCGAACTGATTGCGCCGCAGATCGGTCTGTCCAGCGCCAATGCCAGCCTGATCGTTTCGCTGACGCAGTTTGGCTACGCGCTGGGCCTGTTACTGCTGGTGCCACTGGCCGACCTGATGGAAAACCGCCGGCTGGTGGTCGGTTTCACCCTGGCGGCGAGCGTCACATTGCTGTGCGCCGGGCTGACTCATTCGCCGTCGATGTTCCTGGTGTTGTCTTTGCTCATCGGTCTGACGTCGGTGGCTGTGCAGATCCTTGTGCCGCTGGCGGCGCACCTGGCGCCCGAGGCCAGCCGTGGCCGCGTCGTCGGCAATATCATGAGCGGCCTGTTGCTGGGCATTCTGTTGTCGCGGCCTCTGTCGAGCCTGTTGGTTGAAGTGTTCGGCTGGCGCGGGGTGTTTTACAGCGCATCAGCCCTGATGGCCGTCATCGCTCTGATTACCGCTGTGGCGCTGCCGCGTCGGCTGCCGACGCATAAAGCTTCGTATGCTGCGCTGATCGGTTCGGTGTTTGCCTTGGCCCGGCGCTATCCGCTGTTGCGTCAGCGCTCGCTGTATCAGGGTTTACTGTTTGCCAGTTTCAGTCTGTTCTGGACCCTCGCACCGATTGAACTGATGCGTCACCACGGCTTCACTCAGGCACAAGTTGCGATCTTCGCGCTGGTCGGTGCGGTGGGTGCCATTGCCGCGCCGATTGCCGGACGTCTGGCCGATGCCGGGCATGGTCGGCGCGGTACGCTGGTCGCATTGTTGTTGGCGCCGGTTTCGCTGCTGATCGCCGCACTTCCGGGCAGCGGCTATGTCTGGCTGGTGGTGTGCGCGGTGCTGCTGGATTTCGCTGTGCAATTGAACATGGTGCTCGGCCAGCGTGAGGTGTACGCCCTCGATCCCCACAGCCGTGCGCGCCTGAACGCCGTGTACATGACCAGCATTTTCGTCGGCGGCGCGCTGGGCTCACTGGTCGCCAGTCCGCTGTACGAGCACTTCGGCTGGAACCTGTCCGCCGTCGCGGTGGCGCTGCTGCCAGCGCTGGCGCTCGGGTTGTTCCTGAGCCGCAAGGCCGATGTCTGAACATCCGGCAAGTGCGGGCAAGCACGGCGGTACAAGACGTCGGGGGAACAGTGATGCACAATCGTCAGCGTTCCCTTTCGACCGGACCCCGCTTATGGACAAGTTGCTGGCACTGAAGATGTTTGTGGAAACCGTGCGCTGCGGGGGCTATTCCTCGGCAGCGCGCAAACTCGGGATATCCACGTCGTCAGTGACACGGCAAGTGGCCGGGCTGGAGCACGAGTTGGGCGCGAGCCTGCTCAATCGCACCACGCGCAACACCAGCGTGACCGTTGCCGGCCAGACCTATTTCGAAAAAGCCGTGGCGATTCTCGACGCGATAGACGAAGCCGATGCCGTCGTCGCCGATCGTGGCGCCGAAGCGCAGGGCCGTCTGCGCATCAGCGTGCCGGTGGAGTTCGGGCGACGCCTGATTGCGCCGCACCTGAGCCGTTTGCTTGAACGGCATCCGGGTCTGGAGATCAGTCTGTCGCTGAGCGATCAGGTCAGCGACCTGCTCAGCGAGCAGATCGATGTTTCGGTGCGGTTGGGATCGTCGGTGGTCAGTGAAGACATCGTCAGCAAACGCGTGGGGCATTTCGAGCGCTGGGTGGTGGCCAGTCCGGCGTATCTGGCGCGTAGCGCGGCGCTCAGTCATCCACGGGATTTGCTGGAGCACCAATGCCTGCGTTTCGATTACGGCGGCACCCACCAGCACTGGACCTTTCAGAATGAAGACGCGCCCATTCAGCTCAATGTCCACGGGCGCCTGCAAAGCAACAACGCCGACATCCTGCGCGAAGCCGCCATCGGTGGCGGCGGGGTGACGCTGCTGGCTGACTGGCTGGTGCGCGACGACGTCGCAGCCGGCCGGCTGACCCGCTTGCTTGAGCAGTACGAGGTCAATCCCGGCAGTGCCAGCACCTGCATCAACGCGTTGTATTTACCCAATCACCGTGGCTCCAGCCGGATCAATGTGTTTATCGATTTCCTGATGGAAATTCTCAGCCCGGCGGCCGCAACCACGCCCGCAGCGTGATCCCGGCGGCTCAACGGCGTCCGGTCCGCGTACTCACGTCCACCCAAACCGCCAACACCAGAATGCTGCCCTTGACGACCATCTGCCAGTAACTGTCGACATCGAGCATGGACATGCCGTTGTCCAGACTGGTGATAACCAGCGCACCGAGGAGGGCGCCGTACACCGTGCCGGAACCGCCGCGCATGGAAGTACCGCCGATAAAGCACGCGGCGATGGCGTCGAGTTCGCCCATGCTGCCGGCCGAAGGTGAACCGGCGGCCAGGCGCGCGGTATTGACCACGCCGGCGAGGGCGCACATCACGCCCATGATCCCGAAGATCCACAGCTTCACGGCTTGCACATTTATCCCGGACAGGCGCGTCGCTTCCATATTGCTGCCCACCGCATACACGCGGCGGCCGAACACGGTCTGACTGGTCACGTAGCTGAACACGCCCAGCAGAATCAGCAGCAACAAGACCGGCACGGGAATGCCGTCATAGCTGTTGAGCGTCTGCACGAAACCGGCGAGCACGGCGCCGATCACCAACACGCGGACGACGTCACGCACCAAAGAATGCGCCGCGAGGCCGTGAAGGGCGCGATTGCGTCGTTGTTTCCAGGTCAGGAACACCGTCAGCGCGAACAACAGAATGCCCAGGCCAGTGCCGATCGCGTGGGGCAGATAACCCTGGCCAATGTAAACCAGCTCCGGCGATACCGGCGCGATGGTCGTGCCGCCGGTAATCCCCAGCAGAATCCCGCGAAAAGCCAGCATTCCGCCCAGACCGACGATGAACGAGGGGATGCGCAGGTAAGCCGTCATGTAGCCGTTGGCGAGGCCGATCATCAGCCCGCAGAGGGCGACCAGACTCAGGTTGGCCAACAGCGGAATGTGATAGACCACATCAAGAATCGCCGCGAGACCACCGAGCAGGCCGAGCAATGAACCGACCGACAAATCGATCTCGCCGCTGATGATCACCAGCACCATGCCGCAGGCGAGAATCCCGGTAATGGACATTTGCCGCAGCAGATTGGACAGGTTGCGCGGGGTGAGGAATCCGCCCTCGGTCTGCCAGCTGAAGAACAGCCAGATCAGCACCACGGCAAACACCAGCGCGAGCATTTTGTAGCGGGTGAACAGTTGTTTGACCTGATTCATTTACGCGGATTTCCGATCATTATTGTTATGACTGCCAGGCTGACTGAGGGCGGCGGCGAGCACCTGCTCCTGCGTCAGTTCATGGTTGACGAAGTCGCCACGCAACTGGCCTTCGCCGATCACCAGCACACGGTCGGACACGCCGAGCACTTCGGCCAGTTCCGACGAGACCATGATGATCGACACGCCGGCGGCGGCCAGCGCGCCCATCAACTTGTAGATTTCGTATTTGGCGCCGACGTCCACGCCTCGGGTCGGCTCATCGAGAATCAGCACCCGGGGTTTGGCCAGCAGCATCTTCGCCAGCACGGCTTTTTGTTGATTGCCACCCGACAGGCTGGTGATCGGCAGGAACGGGCTGGCGGTCTTGAGGTGCAGGCGCGAGATTTCCCGATCGATGCTGCCCAGTTCGGCTTCGGCATCGATGCGCGTCAGCTTCGAATAGTTGTCTAGCACGGCGAGGGTGATGTTCTGACCGACGCCCAGATCCGGAATGATGCCTTGGCGCTTGCGGTCCTCGGGCACCAGGCACAGTCCGGCGCGGATGGACTTGAGTGGCGTGCGCGTGTCGATGGGTTGGCCATCGAGCCAGACTTCGCCCTCGTGGCGACCGGGGTAAGCGCCGAACAGCGCGGTCACCAGTTCGGTACGCCCGGCACCGACCAGCCCGGCAATGCCGAGGATTTCGCCGCGCTTGAGCACGAAGGAAATATCGTCGACCCGTTTGCGCTTGGGGTTGTCGACGTCGTAGCAGGTGATGTGCCGGGCTTCGAAAATCACTTCGCCGATATCGTGTGGCTCGCTGGGGTAGAGGTTGCTCATTTCCCGTCCGACCATCTGGGTGATGATCTGCGCAATGTCCATGTCGGCCATGGCGGTGGTAGCGATGTGTTTGCCGTCGCGGATCACCGAAATGGTGTCGCACACGGCGGCCACTTCATCGAGCTTGTGCGAGATGTAGACGCAGGCCACGCCTTTGGCTTTGAGGTCGCGGATGATGTCCAGCAGCACCTCGATTTCCGAACGGCTCAAGGCTGATGAAGGCTCGTCGAGGATCAGCAGTCGGGCCTTTTTATTGAGGGCCTTGGCGATTTCCACCAGTTGCTGATAGCCGCCGCCGTACTGCGACACCGGCAGCGCTACGTTCATGTCGGGGACTTTCAATTCGCGCATCAGCGCTTCGGCGCGGTGGATCATCGCCGGGTAATTCATCCGTCCGCCGGGCAGCGTCAGTTCGTGGCCCATGAAGATGTTTTCGGCCACCGACAGGTCGGGCACCAGCGTCAGTTCCTGGTGAATGATGACGATACCGGCGGCTTCCGTTTCACTGATCGATTGCGCCCTGAGCGGTTGCCCGTCCCAGAGGATTTCACCGTCCCAGGTGCCGTGGGGGTAGACCGCCGAAAGGATTTTCATCAGCGTGGATTTGCCGGCGCCATTCTCGCCGCACAGGCCAACGCACTCGCCGGGCCTGACCTTGATGTCGATGCCGTTGAGGGCTTTGACACCGCCGAAGGTTTTGACGATGCCGTTCATTTGCAGCAGATAGTCGGACATGGACAGGGCTCGTATATCAAAGACTCACACACCACGAAACCTGTAGGAGTGAGCTTGCTCGCGAAAGCGTCGGTTCAGACAATGCTTCGTTGACTGACACAACGCCTTCGCGAGCAGGCTCGCTCCCACAAGGGTTTTCGCATTACCGGAGATCACTTCCCGGCGATTTGCGCCTTGGTGTAGAAGCCGTCCTGTTCGAGCAGGTCGATGTTGTCCTTGGTCAGCGGGGTTGGCGTGAGCAGGATGGTGTCGACCTTTTTGCTGCCGTTGTCGTACTGCGAACTGAAGGCGGGTTTTTCGTTGCGTGCCAGTTGTACCGAGAGCTTCGCCGCTTCGGTGGCGATGAGTTTCAGTGGCTTGTACACGGTCATGGTTTGCGTGCCGGCGATCACACGTTTGACTGCGGCAAGGTCAGCATCCTGTCCGGAAATCGGCACCTTGCCGGCCAGTTGCTGCGCCGCCAGTGCCTGAATGGCTCCGCCGGCCGTGGCGTCGTTGGAAGCGACGATGCCGTCGATTTTGTTGTCGTTGCGGGTCAGGGCGTTTTCAACAATGCTCAGCGCTTCGGTCGGGTTCCATTCCTTGACCCACTGTTGGCCGACGATCTTGATATCGCCCTTGTCGATGGCCGGTTGCAGCACTTTCATCTGGCCTTCGCGGAGGATCTTGGCGTTGTTGTCGGTGGGCGCACCACCGAGCAGGAAGTAATTACCCTTGGGCGCCGCTTTCAGCACGCCGCTGGCCTGCATCTCGCCGACTTTTTCGTTATCAAAGGAAATGTAGGCGTCGACATCGGCGTTGAGAATGAGCCGATCATAGGACACGACTTTGATTCCGGCTTTCTTCGCTTCGGCCACCGCGTTGGTCAGCACCGTGGCGTTGAACGGCACGATGACGATGACATCGACGCCCCGGGAAATCAGGTTTTCGATCTGGGAAATCTGCTTCTGCTCATTGGCATCGGCCGACTGCACGAAGACCTTGGCGTCCATTTTTTCTGCTGCCGCAACGAAGTAGTCACGGTCACGCGACCAGCGTTCCAGGCGCAGGTCATCAATGGAGAAACCGATTTTCGGGTGGGCAGCGTCAGCCATTACCGGCAGTGACAGCAGCGCCAGGGCAGTGGCCAATAGCGTGCGTTTTACGTTCTTCATAGTGGGGCGTCCTTTTATTGTTGTTGGAAAGACACGGCCTGACGATGAGTATCGGGCTGGTAAAACTGTAGAGAATCCGCAGGCGCCGCAGGCACAGAATTGTCGTAGAAATGTCACCGCGTCGATGCGCCTGCAGATTCCCCGTGTGATCAGCGATAGATAAACCGGTTGACGATGTTCTCGAGCCTTTCCTGACGGCCGCTGACGGCTTGCGGGTTCAACTCGTTGGTGAACGCGTGCTCAGCCAACGACTCAAGGTTGAAGTCACCCGCCATCACCGCCTGCCCGAACGGCTGCTGCCAACCGGCGTAGCGTTGATCCTTGAGCCGTTGCAGCTCGTCGTTGTGCACCATGGCCGCTGCGCGCTCTAGCGACAGGGCGAGAACGTCCATGGCGCCGACGTGGCCATGGAACAGATCGATCTGATCGAGGCTTTGCCGGCGAACCTTGGAATCGAAGTTGAAACCGCCATTCTTGAAGCCACCGGCCTTGAGGATTTCATAGGTGGCCAGGGTCATTTCTTCGACGCTGTTGGGGAACTGATCGGTGTCCCAACCGTTTTGCGGATCACCGCGGTTGGCGTCGATGCTGCCGAAAATTCCCAGTGAGACGGCCGTCGCGATCTCGTGATGGAAACTATGCCCGGCCAAGGTCGCGTGGTTGGCCTCGATGTTGACCTTGATTTCGTGCTCCAGCCCGAACTGCTGGAGAAAGCCGAACACGGTGGCGCTGTCGTAATCGTATTGGTGTTTGGTCGGCTCTTGCGGCTTGGGTTCGATCAGCAGATCACCGGTGAAGCCGATCTTGTGTTTGTGCTCGACCACCATGCGCATAAAGCGTCCCAGTTGTTCGCGTTCACGCTTCAAGTCGGTGTTGAGCAGGGTTTCATAGCCTTCGCGACCGCCCCACAACACGTAGTTGGCGCCTTTCAGACGCTTGGTCGCGTTCATGGCGCTGAACACCTGAGCAGCGGCGCAGGCGAACACTTCCGGGTCCGGGTTGCTCGCAGCACCCGCAGCGAAACGCGGATTGCTGAAGCAGTTAGCGGTGCCCCACAGCAGCTTTATTCCGCTGGCTTCCTGGTGTTGCTCCAGGTGATCAACCATTTGCGCGAAGTGGTTGCGGTACTCCTTCAGAGAGCTGCCTTCCGGGGCGACATCGGTGTCATGGAAGCAGTAATAGTCGATACCCAGTTTGGAGAAAAACTCGAAGGCGGCGGCTGCTTTGCCGATCGCCAGTTCCATGGGATCGCCAGCGTGTTGCCATGGCCGTTTGAACGTCCCCGCACCGAACACATCGGAGCCTGGCCAGACAAACGTGTGCCAGTAACAGGCGGCCATGCGCAGGTGTTCGCGCATGGGTTTGCCGAGGATAAGT
The DNA here is from genome assembly GCF_949767675.1 of Pseudomonas sp. IT-P395. Lineage (NCBI taxonomy): Bacteria > Pseudomonadati > Pseudomonadota > Gammaproteobacteria > Pseudomonadales > Pseudomonadaceae > Pseudomonas > Pseudomonas sp. IT-P395. Next base: position 130,775 of record NZ_CATKPW010000061.1, on the reverse strand, counting down.
TTGTCGGCGTCGTAGTGACGAAAGGAGAGGGGAGAATCGCTATCCGGGCCTTCGTAGCGAATCGCATCGACATCGGGAAAATACTGCATGGACCTTGTCCTTGTTGTTCTTGGCGGTGTCTCGATACTAGCAACGGCCCTGTGCCCGCTGATTATGAAAACCATCAACACGGGGTACGATTTTGCGTATTGAGCTTCTTCTGCCAGGCGCCTAGTCTGTGCCAATCGCCTCTGTGACCGGAGGCCCGGAACAAGCATAAAAACAATGAAAACCGTACCGCCTGTTCACCGCATCGCCCTGTTGTTCAACGGCAGCAAGATCTACGACCGAGGCATCATCAGCGGCATCGGCAACTACCTGAGCAGCACCCGTGCTTCCTGGGACCTGTTTCTCGAGGAGGACTTTCTCTGTCGTTTGAAAGGGATCGAACGCTGGCAGGGGGACGGGATCATTGCCGACTTCGACGATCCGCTGATTGGCGAGGCGCTGGCCGATATCCAGATGCCAGTGGTAGCGGTAGGGGGCTCGTACGAGGATAAGCGCGCTTATCCGAAAGCGATTCCCTACGTCGCCACCGATAACAACGCGCTGATGACGCTGGCCTACAAGCATTTGATCGAGGCGGGACTGCAGCGCTTTGCCTGCTTCAGCCTGCCGGAAGCGCAGGCCAATCGCTGGGCGCAGGAGCGCGAAAAAGCCTTTCGCAAACTGATGAAACGCGACGGCCTGCACGGCGAAATCTATCGCGGCATGGGCACCAGCGCACCGCTGTGGGACAGCGCCGTCGAACAGTTGATCGCCTGGCTGCAAAGCCTGCCCAAACCCATCGGCATCATCGCCGTCAGCGACGCCCGCGCCCGCCAGTTGCTGCAAGCCTGTCTGACCGCAGGCATTGCCGTGCCGGAGCAGGTGGCATTGATCGGCATCGACAATGATCCGTTGACCCGCAGCCTGACCCGGGTGCCGCTGAGTTCGGTTATTCAGGGCACGGAAACCATGGGCCGTACCGCCGCGCAATTACTCCATCAGATGCTCCATGGAATGCCGTCCACCGGTACACAAATCCTGATTCCTCCCGATGCGGTCAACGTGCAGGTGTCGAGTTTGCACCAGCCATTGGGCAATCCGTACGTCATGCAGGCGCTGTTGTTCATTCGCCAATATGCCTGCCAAGGAATTAAAACAGCGCAGGTGGCGGCTTATGTTGGTGTTTCGCGTTCGTCACTTGAAGCGCATTTTCGCAGCGAGCGTGGTTGTAGCGTGCATGACGAGATTTTGCGTTTTAAATTGGCGGCGGCGACTAGTGGCTTGAAAAATACTGACTCGGTGATTGCCGACGTGGCGCGTAGTTGCGGGTTTAAATCTGCGCAGTATCTGCACACGGTGTTTCGCCGGGAGTTTGGGTGTACGCCGCGGGAGTATCAGCAAGGGGCAGGGATGCGCTGATGGAATACCGGAAATGAGGTTAGAGTGGGCATCAATGTCTTGATTGTTGCGTGAACAATGAATCGTCCGCTGTTCGTTTCTCTGGATGGGCCCAAAGGCACCGGCAAAACCACACTATTGGAGGCCGTTACGCAAGTACTGAGGGCGGGCAACCAGAAAGTCATCCGGCTTTGCGAGAGAAAAAGCGATCCGTTCAGGGGTGAAACCATGGCCTTGGTTAACACTCTGGCGAGAAATCCTTGCCGGGATCTGGAGTGGGCTGTGTGTCAGCGCCTTGCGGATAGCCGTCGCTGGATCTCCCAGAACGTTCTGACGAAGCAGCCGCTGGACAGCATCATCCTGATCGATCGCTGGTATCCCTCGGATGCGGCGTTTCGCCAAACCATCCCGTTTGCCGAGATTCTTCAATTGAATATGGAGCGAGATGTGCGGGTGCCAGATCTGCATGTCGGCGTCGTCACCGATCCGGATATTTCATGGGCCAGAGCTGCTAACCGATCACGAGGACTGGGCGGCACTGTGATCCAGAAGCACGCAGAGCATGTGGCGTGTACGGAAATGTTCGAGCAAGCGGTCAAGGATCACGGTTGGATGTTGTGCCGTAATGAAGGAACGGTTGAGGAGGCGACGATGCTGGTGGTTTCTCGGGTCTGTGAGGTGCTTGGGTTGAACGTCGAAGTGGATGCCAGTCTTGGCGCTCAGGGTATCGCGTAGACCTTGAAGTTCAGTGGACACGGCCTGCCACTTCGGTGCTCTCGGCGGTAGAAGGTCACCTTTCGGTAAAGGCCCGAAAAGGGCCTTTTTGCTAGATGAGGAATTGGAATTGAGAGCAGGCTTTCCAGCTCTAAAGGCCATTTGGCTGACTTGGCTTTGCTGTATTTTCTTGGGCTAGCTCGATGCACTTCAATGCCAAAATGGTTGTCGGGTCGACCAATGCAACCTCATGATTTTTGATCATGTAGGATTCGCTATGCTGGAGCACCAATGGAAGTTCTGTGCACCCCAGGATGAGTACATCTGCACCCAGTTCACATAGATGCTCTGCGGCGGTGAGTAACTGATCCCTACAAATGCCCTCCGTAAAACCCGCCTTGATTCCGTGATCTCCGTAGATCGAATCCATCACCAGCGTTTGGTAGTTCGCGCCAGGGATGATGATTTGAAGTCCAGCCCGTCGCGCTGCCTCGTGATACACCTGACTTTTTATCGTGCCGGAAGTAGCAAGCAGGCCAACGGTTTTGCCTGCGCCATATCTGTGCACGATTGCCTCTACTGTCTCAGTCAACATATTCACGATAGGCACACGAAGATGTGCCTGGATGCGCTCAACAAATGCATGAGCGGTATTACAAGGAATGGCTATGGCATTGGCGCCAGCGCTTTCCAGCCGCTTGCATGTTGCGTACATCGCCATCGTTGGATCAGTTTCGTCATTCAGCAGGTTGGCCGTGCGATCAGGGATCTGGGGGTTTTGTTCTACCACCATTTTGATGTGCTCCTGGTCGCGGCCTGCGGGTGTGTGCGCCACGACCTTACCCATGAAGTCGACCGTTGCCGCCGGCCCAACTCCGCCTACTATCCCAAGCTTAAATGGCGGGCGGGTTGACTGGCCTTTTTCCAAGGTGGCAAAAGTCGCATAAATCTCGTTGATATCCAGGACAGCCAGGCCACGTCTTTGAAGATCACCGCAGACCAATGAGAGCTCAGTCATGCCGGGCAGAATTATCGTGGCACCCTGATCCTGAAGTGAGAGGCATGCCTGATACACGCACTCCACTGGCACCCCATCAAGGTGTCCATCTTTGATGCCGTTGACCCCATACATGGCGTCCATTAACCCAGACTGCTCGGTGTCACGGGGATAGACCAGCTTGAAGTCGGTGCCAAAATAGCGCTCGAACATCCCGGAGTGCCTGACATAGTCCGAAGCGACGATGCCCAACGTGGTACCAGGCTCCGCGACATGATCGATGTGCTTGCGCAATGCCGTCATCATGTCCAAGACAGGTATTCCTATCTCCTCCTGGATCTCCTCACGAAACGTGTGGCTGGCGAAACAAGGCAGTAATACTGCGTTTACTTCGCTGGCCTCGAATGTCTGGCAAACCTGGAACACGTAGAACTTTCTGGAGCTCATGTTGGCGCCCTGATCAAGGGGCATCAGGACGTCCTTGAAGGGGTGTTGCTCAAACAGGAAGTGGTAGCGGCCTTGATCTTCCAAAACCGCTCTGGACTTCACCAACTTGTAGAAAAGATCGCCGCCGGCCAGTGATCCAAGTCCGCCGACGATACCTAATTTGCGAGCAAACGATGACTTGCTGGACGGCTTCGATTTACCTTTCATCTCTATGCTCTCAAGCGCTGGCTACAGTTTGGGTAGGGATTGCAGATGCGTTTTCGGGCTCGTCTTCAGCCTCTTCATGTGGCTCTGATTTGGCAACCACTGCAGTTGCAATGCTATTGCCAACCACATTGGTGGCAGTTCTGGCCATGTCGAGGAATTGATCAATGCCGAGGATCAGCAAAATGCCTGCTTCGGGAAGGTTGAACATGGGCAACGTCGCCGCCACCACAACCACCGATGCTCGCGCTACACCTGCCATCCCCTTGCTGGTGATCATCAGCGTCAGAAGGATTAGCAGTTGCTGTGTGAAGCTCAGGTCGACGTTGTAGGCTTGGGCAATGAACATGATGGCGAACGCTTGATACATCATTGAACCATCAAGGTTGAACGAGTAGCCCAGCGGTAGAACGAAGCTGGAAACGCGTTTTGGCGCACCAAATTTCTCTAGTGCCTCCATGGTTTTGGGATATGCAGACTCGCTACTGGCAGTAGAAAACGCTAACAGAACAGGTTCGCGAATCAGCTTACCCAACGTAAATACCGAGCGGCCCAAGAACAGGTAGCCAGCACCGAACAACACACACCACAGAATCACAATGCCCAGGTAGAACTCGGCAATTAGCTTGCCGTAATCAACAATCAATCCGAGGCCTTGAGTGGTGATAGCTGATGCGATGGCTGCAAATACACCGATGGGCGCGAAGGCCATGACGAAGTCCGTGACCTTGAACATCACCTTGGCCAGCTCTTCGATGCCATCGACTATCGTTGTGTAACCTGCTCGCTTCACACCCGCCAAGGCAAAACCGAAGAACAACGAGAAGACCACGATTTGCAGGATTTCGTTGTTGGCCATTGCTTCAGCGATGCTGCGTGGAAACACATGGCTGATGAAAACCTTGAGGCTGAAATCCCCGGTGTTTACAACGGGACTCGCCGCGTGCTGGACGACCTCCATGTTCAGTCCTGCGCCAGGCTGAAACAGGTTCACCAGGCCCATGCCGATTGCCAGCGAGACCACCGAAGCGGTGACGAACCAGACCATGGCTCTTAGGCCAATGCGGCCAACGGAGCGAGAGTTTCCCATGCTGGCAATTCCGCCGACCAAGGTGGCGAACACCAGAGGAGCGATGATCATCTTGATCATGCGTAAAAAGATGTCAGTGACCATCGAGAAGTAAGACGCTATCTCTTTGGCGTTTTGTTCGCTCCCTGCGAAGTGATGGCACGCCCAACCGACAAGCACGCCTAAGGCGATGCCAATTGCGATCCGACGCGGAAGTTTATTTTTCTTCACGGAGCTATCCTCAAGTGGTTTTTTTGCTTTTTTTACTTGGCAGGAGACAAGTGTCATTCGGTCGAAGCTCTTCGGCCTCGCTTCTACGATTTCGATTCTATGGTCGGGTTTGCAGGGGCATGATGAGTAATCCCGATAGGCTCATGCGTTTTTGGAATAGTTTTCGAAACCGCTGCTTTGCGCTGACTCCGGGGCCGTAAACTGCTCACTCGGGACATGAGGTGTGGTTATGCAAATCAAATGGCTGGATGATCTTTTAGCGGTCGCGGAGTGGAAGAATTTCTCTCGGGCTGCCGAGGTTCGCTGTGTGACCCAGTCGGCGTTGTCGAGGCGCATAAAGTCGCTTGAAGAGTGGGTGGGCGCAGAGTTGGTGGATCGTGGTACCTATCCTGTCCAACTGACTCCGGCTGGTCGCACATTTTGTGAGGAAAGCCGCGAAGCATTGGCGGGACTAATGAGGTTGCGTTCGAGTCTGCGGGAGGTAGAGCGGATGCCAGGGCGCTCCATTCAGGTGACCGCCGGCCACAGCTTGTCGATGACATTTTTACCGAAGTGGCTAACTCAGTTTCAGCAGCATAATGAACAGTTTAATGCGCGAGTCGTCGCCGCGAACATTCATGACGCGGTCATCGCCTTGGAGGAAGGGGGGTGCGATCTGATGATCGTCTATCACCACCCTTTGGCGCCCATACTTTTAGATCCAGCAAAGTTCGGCAGCCTGACGTTGGGACATGACGCCTTCATTCCATTGTGTGCACCTGACAAGAAAGGGCATCCGCTGTATCGCTTGCCTGGCACGTCAACCAAACCTGTTCCACACCTGGCCTACACGGCCACCACTTTCTTAGGACGCGTTGCAGACATCGTCATCAAAAATGGGCCATCTGTGAGCGTGTTGGAACGCTGCTATGAAGCAGACATGGCGATGCTTTTGATGCGAATGGCGATAGAGGGATACGGCGTTGCATGGTTGCCACAGAGCGCTGTAATTGACGAGCTTCAGCGAGGTCAGTTGGTGAAAGCGGGTGGTGATGAATGGAGTACACGACTGGAGATACGTTCCTACTGCTCCATAACTAATGAGAATCCTACGATGCGCAGCTTATGGAAAACACTCGAAAGCGCCTCCCGCGATCTTCATGGCAAAGCAGCCAGTTGATCGAAGCACCAAGGTTCGAATCACGTGAAATCGTACCCTCAAACAAGGGTAATGACATCTGCGCATCGAACCATTCTGAAACGTCATCACCCTCAATTTTCTGCGTGATAGTCTCGCCGCACTTTTGAATTGGCACTGATCGTTCCCACGATGAAGGCCATAGTGAGGAGCGATCATGCCCAGAGTTTCCCATCAAGCATTACGCCGTTCGTTTCGCGTGCTGCTGGCGTCCGGTAACTGTTTTCAGACGGCTTCTGTCACGCCAGCTCACTCGCAGCACATCAAACTTCAGCGCAACCGAGCTGGCCTATACCTACACATTGCCGGAAACATATTTGAATTGGGCCAGGGACTTCATGGATGTTCAGGAGTGATGAAAATCTCCTGATCAGCTCCTGTTGCTCTGCCGACAAGTTTCCTCCTGCTTGAATCCGCAGGCATGATTTGCGTGCAGAGAAGAGCACTTGCACTCATGCGGTTTGGTCACCCTCAGTTGCGTATTCAGCAGTTTGCTTCCGGAGCGATCCGGGAGCTTTTTTCTTTTCAAATAAGTGCTTGAAGCCCTGAGTGTTTCTGCCTGCTCGATGATGATTACGGCAGATGACTTTAACTGCTAGCGAGCTTTGTCATGCTCCAGAGACCTGGCAATGTTCGGCTCACAAGCAGGAGCTGTTTCTATGCAAATTCTGATGCTTGAGCACAATGGCTGTATTCCCAACAATCCGAACCTACCTGTACTCGTATTTCTGGTGGTCTCTGCTTGCCCGGCGGCACAGCACGCGGACATCTGTCGCGCGGCACCAAGCAAGTCGCAACTGGTGAAGATTGACGAACTGCCGTTTCCAGATCTAGACCCGGTGCAAGGCGCACATGGCCCCTTACGTAAATATTGGAAGTGCTTACCGTGTAGAGGGACGAGGTAGATTGACCAGGGCAGGAAACGCAGTATTGGTCGCGACTTGCGCATACCTGCTTCAGAGCAATTCGAAGGTCAATCGGGCGAAACACTCAGGCTCAACCGCTTTTAGGTTTACGACCCCGTGAGCTTGGTTTCACCGGTACGCTTTGACCATACTCACTCCACCATAGCGCGAGTGCCTCCATCGTTGGCCCTAGCGCACGGGCTTTTGCCGTCATCTCATATTCGACGCGTGGGGGGACTTCTGCGAAGACTGTTCGCGATACCAGGCCATCGTTTTCAAGCTCACGAAGCTGTGCTGTCAGCATGTGCTGAGTGATACCGCTGATCGCTTTACGCAGTTCTCCGAAGCGATAGATTCGCTGGTTCAACAACCACATGATTTCCAGCTTCCACTTGCCTGAGAGGAGCGCGAATGCACGGCGCATTTCCTCATGCATGTTGATCTGATCGTCATCAATAGTCTGGTTTTCCATACTAAGCACCACTTTTTCATCCTACTTGTAGCTTTTCATATTAGGCGACATCGTAGACCTAAGTCGACGCATCAATGCCTGCTTAGGAAAAGTCTCATGATTGAAATCTACATTTACTGGATCAGCACAACACTTCTGTCGATGTTGTATTTGGCTTCGGCGACGATGTACCTGGTCAAAAGGGAATGGGTTCGTCAAGCACTTGCCGACCTTGGATATCCCGCCACCCTGATGCCGCTGCTCATTGCGGTGAAGATCCTGGCCGTGGTTGCCATCCTTCTACGCATTAACGTCTCGCTTAGTGATCTCGCCTACGCCGGCATGCTTTATCACCTACTGCTCTCAGCGTTCGCGCATTTAAATGTCCGCAAGCCTAGCGGAGCCTTACCGGCGGCTATCTGTCTCGCGCTGCTGATCACTTCTTTTGTCACCCAAAATGCCGCTCGTGACGTGCCGTCACCATACGTGCAAGTCGCTGCGGCTCATTCATTAACCTCTAAATAACTGGAGATCGTAATGTCCCGACTAAACGGAAAAGTAGCCATTGTCATCGGAGCCGGTCGTGGTATCGGTCGCGCTACCGCAAAGCTCTTTGCAAAAGAAGGTGCAAATGTCGCCGTTGTTTCAAGGACGGCTGAGAATGTGGCTGGTGTTGTCGCTGAGATCCAGGCTGCTGGCGGTACCGCCCTCGGAGTAGTCTGCGATGTGTCCGACCCGAGTCAGATCAGTGTCGCCGTGGAAAAGGTCGTGGTTGAATATGGGCGCATCGATATTCTTGTGAATAATGCCTTTGACCCTTCAGTGGTCTCATCCTCCGTTCTCGACTTGTCGACCGAGCAGCTGCAACGCAATTTGGAGATGGGGCCGATTGCCTATCTACGGACGATGCAAGCCTGCTACCCACATCTCAAAGCCAGTGGGGAAGGGCGTGTCATTAACTTTGCATCGCTGGCAGGTGTGATTGGCTTGCAAGGTTATGCACCGTACAACATGGCGAAGGAGGCAGTCCGTGCTCTTACTCGCTCGGCAGCAAGGGAGTGGGGCGCTGACAACATTACTGTTAACAACGTCATGCCGGTCGCTGACACTTGGGGGGTTGATGCCAGTACGCCCGCGCCAACCAACGCACTTAACCGTTATGGATCACCTGAGGAGGATATTGCGCCGGTCGTACTGTTCCTCGCCAGCAGGGATGCACAATTCCTGACCGGTTACAGCCTTACCCCGGACGGAGGTCAAATCATCGATAGCGCTCGATAACAGTTACCTCAAATACGATTGCCATTGCTCGAGTGACTCGTCCCCAGCAAGATCCACAGTTGACTCTGATGACCTTGTATTGGCCCGGGCCAGAATACTTGAGATGCGATTGGGATCGAACATAGCTCGTGATACGAAATGGCGTCCGCAAGCGCAGCGGTTGCACCATAGTTTCCCTTCGACAAATAATCGACCTGGCGACCTACATGGAGTCGGCTGACCGATTCATTCAGACGCCAATTATCGCTTGAGTGGTTCTGTTTGGATCAGGAATGTTTGTCTCGTGTGTCTGCTTCTGTAGATGCGATAAAAGGGCGTCTCTCAGATCGAACAGTGCCTCGCGCAGTCGCCGATCTTCACGAGCATCGCTAGTATCCGGTTCGAATGTTTGCGCACTGTGAGCCAGTTGCAATCGCGAGCAATCACCGGTTTCAACTGTCGGCTGGCTCAGCCAATGATCGGCTTTTTCTTTTCAGGCCAAGAGTCTTGGTCATTTTTAAAGGCATTGAGAGGGGATGCGTATGCGGTAAGCGCATTTAGTTACCGGTGACAACTGTCGTTGTATGGATCAATTGACATGATTTAACATAATATACATTACACGTAACAAGATGTTTCGAGATTGGCCTCGTTGCCCACGAGATTTCATTCTCCTGAAAGCCTCAAAACGTCTTTCCCTTCAATCTGATAATCCTTTGAATCTGCGTCGCTCAATCCTCATCCCTCGTCAGCTTTTCAATCAACGCTCGATGCTGTGGAAACGCTGTCGTGAGCTTCTGGCGATTCCCCATCTCCATGTCGGCAAAATCAAACCCTGGCGAGACCGCTTCACTGATCAATCCAAATCCGTTTGCGCCATCCAGCAATCGTGATGCTTTCCAGATGCCACCCGGTACGTGCAATTGCAGATGCTGTCCTGCCAGAACATCGTTACCCATGACCACTGTCTGCAATGAACCGTCCGCGTGGATCAGGCTGTATTCGAGCGCGTCGCCCAAGTGGAAATAATGCAGGATGTCGGATTGGTTGAAATGAAACTGGCCCACCGGTGATTGCTCGGTCAGCAGATAGTAGATCGACGTCATCAGGTAACGCGGTCCTGCAGCGGTTTCAAGCCAGTCACGATGGTCCGCCTGATAGGTTCTGCGAAAATAGCCGCCTTCGAGATGAGGTTCGAGATTCAACGCATTGATCACGTCTTGTGCGCTTGCTTTACGTTGAATCATCGCCTGCTCCGTTGATTTGATCTTTTTTGATAGCTCAACTAAACGACCATTTAGTGTAGTTAAGCGCATATCAAAGACGAACGACGAATTTACCAGCTATATCTCGGTCGCGTGCTGACTCACTCCTCACTCGGGTCGTAACTGTTCACATTGGGCACTTGCAGATGCAGGCGCCCAAGCAAATCAATCAACGTGTCGACCTCAGCCGGGGTCAGTCCGCTGAGCAGGCGCGACTCTCGCTCCAATGCAACTTTGAGTACACGGTCATGCAGTTCTTTGCCGCTGGCCGTCAATCGCACGGTGTAACGCCGTGCATCCTTGGGATCCAGCTGACTGGTGATCCGCCCCGCTGCTTCCAGCGTTTGCAATGAACGACTGACAGCGCTTTTGTCGAGACCGATCGCCTGACAGATTCGATTGGCGGTGATGTCGGATTCAACGGCGAGCATTGAAAGCATCCGCCATTCAACCACGCCAATCCCGAAGTGTTTGCGATAGCACTGGGAAGCCCCGGTGGCGAGTTTGTTCGCCAGGAACGTCACCAGGCCAGGTACATAACGCGACAGGTTCAGTTGTGTATCGGTAGCCATCGAGAAAACACCGTAGATCGAAGATCTTGCAATTTGGTTGACACCGCAACCAATTTATCTGAGGATTTACTCAGCCAAACATTGCGGACAATGCGCCGCATGATACGCCGTAGCACAACCTCAAAAAAATAATTAACAGGTCTTGCTTATGAACTCTCGCCAGCCGTGCCCTTTCGTGGCGCCCATGATTTCCCACCGCTTCTACTTCTTCGCGCCCGGCTGATTCGTCACCCGCTCGCCCCTTTTTTTGCCGTTCGTTTTTCAGCAGCCACTTCAATGTGGAGGGAGAAGTCATGCTTCAAGTCAACGTCACCCGCAAGGTCGTCGAGGCCGAGGGTATTTGCAGTTTCGAGCTGTGCGCAGCGGACGGTCGCCCGTTACCACCATTCAACGCCGGCGCTCACATCGACATCCACATTGCCGGCGGCCTCACTCGGCAATACTCGCTGTGCAATGACTCCAAAGAACGTCACCGCTACGTCATCAGTGTGCTGAAGGATCCCGCCTCCCGCGGCGGTTCCACTGCTATGCACAACACGATCAGCCAGGGACAGATTCTCAGCATCAGCGAACCCCGCAACCTATTCCCACTCGCCGATGCAGCGAAGCGTCACCTGCTGTTTGGCGGCGGTATCGGCATTACGCCGATGTTGGCAATGGCTCATGAACTGCATCATCAAGGTGCGGATTTCGAGCTGCATTACTGCTTTCGATCCAGCGAACGTGCCGCGTTTATCCGATGGCTCGGAGAGGCGCCCTTCGCCAGCCACGTGCACTTGCATGACGACAGCGGATCGCCCGAACAGAAACTCGATGCAACCGCCCTCCTCGCCGCGCCAGATACCACGACTCACCTTTACGTGTGCGGCCCCGCCGGTTTCATGAATTTCATCCTCGACACCGCGCAGGCCGCTGGCTGGCCGGAAGATCGCGTGCACAAAGAGTTCTTCGCCGCCGCACCGGTCGATGCAAGCGCTGATTCGCCCTTCGAAGTTCAGTTGGCGAGCACAGGGCAGATTTTTTACATCCCCGCCGATCGCACCGTTTTCGAAGTGCTCGATGAGGCCGGAATTGCCATCGAATCATCGTGCGAGCAAGGCGTCTGCGGCACCTGTGTCACGGGCTTGCTTGAAGGCATTGCCGATCATCGTGACCAGTTCATGACGGCTGCAGAACACGCTGCCAATGACCGTTTCACCCCGTGCTGCTCACGTGCCAAATCGCCCCGCCTGGTATTGGATCTTTGACCTGAACCGAGCCTCGACCGCTCGCCGGAGAACATCATGACTACCGCTGCCCACCCCCTCGCCCATGAAATTGCCCCGGCCACTGTGCCGAGCTTCCCGCTCGATCAATGGTACGTCGCGGCCCTGAGCCGGGAACTGAAAGACCAACCCCTTGGCCGTACGTTACTGAATAAACCGGTGGTGCTTTTCCGCACGGCAGATAACCAGGTCGCCGCGCTGGAAGACCGCTGCTGCCATCGCGCACTGCCGCTGTCCGGTGGCACAGTGGAAGCACGTGGCTTGCGCTGCGGCTATCACGGCTTGTTGTTTGACGACGGCGGTAAATGCATCGAAATTCCGGGACAGGACAAGATCCCGAGCAAAGCCAAAGTCCCTGCCTACCCTGTCCGGGAGCAGGATCAGATCATCTGGATCTGGTTCGGCAGCGCCGAGCATCCTGAGCCGACATTCGCGCCACCGGTCTATGACGTGCACAGCAGCGGTAAGTATCTGTTCGACGGTGATGTCTATCACTACGATGCGCCCTATCAACTCATCCACGACAACCTGATGGACCTCAGTCACCTGGGCTATGTCCATCTGCATACCATTGGTGGCAACGCCAGTATTCACATGAACGCGCAGATGAGTGTGGACGGCGACGACTCAATGGTTCGCGTGGTTCGTCACATGCCCGATTCCGTTCCGCCGCCGACCTACACCGCGGCCTACCCGTTCAAAGGCAACATCGACCGCTGGCAGGAAATCGAATTCCACTTCAATCACCTGCGCATCTGGACCGGCGCGATAGACGCGGGCACGGACGATCTGAACAACCCGGATCGAGGCGGTTTTCATATGCGCGGTTTTCACGGCGTAACGCCGGAAACAGACACCTCAAGCCACTATTTCTGGACCATGGCCACCAACCCTGAACATGATCCCGAGGCCGTCACAGCCAAAGTTCTGCATCAGACGCGATTGACGTTCGACGAAGACAAAGTGGTGATCGAAGCGCAGTACCAGAACATGTGCCGGTTCGGTACACGTCCGATGATTGATATTCATGTCGACGTCGGAGCCAATCGTGCCCGCAGAATCATCGAGCGACTGCGCAATCCGACAAGTTGATGGCCGCAACACAGTGGCGGCGGCAAATGCCGTCCACTGTGTTCAAAGCCTCTGCCGTACTAACGCGGCGGAAAAGCTACGCCGACCCGCTCGGCATACTTGAGCCATGCGGCTTTGAGCCGTTCGACCGTCTGCGGTTGAGCCGCCGCCAGGTCACGGGTTTCACCACGATCCTGGGCAACATCAAACAACTGCCATTGCGGCGGCTGCGTGTTATCGCCGAACCCTGCTTGCGGGCGCATGCCCAACAATTTGAGGTTGCCCTCGCGATAATAAGCATTGCCGAACAACTCTCCGGCCAGACTCTCAGCGTCGTGAGGGCTGCCCTTGCCTTCGAGCATTGGCAGGATGGATCGGCCGGTGATCGGGTGTTTGTCCGCTTCGCTCGGCAAAGTAATGCCCGCCAAATCAAGGAACGTCGGCGCCAGATCATCCACTCGCGCCACGCCCCTTTCTACGCCCTGACGACGCAGTGTCTTGGGCAGTTGAATGATCGCCGGCACACTGATTCCGCCTTCGGCCGTGGTGCCCTTGAACAAGTGAAAAGGCGCGGCGCTGACTTCCGCCCAGCGCAATCCATAGTCGATCTGCGAGCCGCGCTGGCCCAGATTGGCCAGGCTGTTATCGGTGTTCACCCCGGGTGGATAAAACTGCGCGTGGTTTTCCGCCGCTGCGCCGTTGTCGGACATGAACACAATCACCGTGTTGTCGTACTGGCCGCTTTGGCGCAGGTAATCGATAACCCGGCCAATGTTGTGGTCGAGGTTGTCGACCATCGCCGCGTAGATCTCCATTTTCCGCGCTTCGATTTTCTGCTGTTCAGCCGTGAGCTGCTGCCAACCGGGCAGTCTCGGGTTCACGGGCAACGGTTGCGCCGGCTGAAAGTCCTTGTCCAGCAGGCCGAGCTTTTTCAGGCGATCAATGCGCGACGAGCGCACGGTGTCGTAGCCCTGATCGAAGCGGCCGCGGTATTTGTCCAGGTATTCCTTGGGCGCTTGCAACGGCCAGTGCGGTGACGTGTAGGCGGCATAGGCAAAAAACGGTTTGCCTTCACGTTGGGTGTTTTGCAGATAGCCAATCAGCTTGTCGGTGTAAAAGTCTGTGGAGTAGAACGTCTCGGGAACCTCTACCGACTGGCCGTTTTCACGGTAATGCACTTGCTCCAATGGCGTCGGTGCAACGCTGGCGGGTTTGAAGTGCGTCGCCCCGCCTTCCAGCAGCGCGAACGACTGCTCGAAACCGCGCCGATCCGGGCCTTGATCGGCTGCCAGACCCAAGTGCCATTTGCCGACCATCAGCGTGTTGTAGCCGCCCACTTGGAGCAGTTCGGCAACCGAGTAGGCGCGCCCGTTCAGGAACCCTTCATACCCCGGTTTACCCTGTTGAAACGGTTGCAGTGCTTCGGCCATGGTGCCCAGCCCGACAAGGTGATTGTCAGTGCCGGACAGCAACATCGAGCGGGTGATGGAACAGGTAGGCGCCGCGTACATACTGGTGAATTGCACGCCCTGTTGCGCCAGTTCATCCAGCCTGGGGGTGTGAATCTCGCCGCCATAGCTGCCCAGATCCGAGTACCCGAGATCGTCCGCCACGATCAGTAGAATATTCGGTTGGCTGGCCGCCAGGGCCACGCCGCTGGCCATAGTCAGGGTGCAAAAAAGTGCCGTCAGCGGTAATCGCGATAGAGCCATCGGTTTTCTCTTATTGTCGTTAAAGGAATGCCTCAAATAGCCCGATCACTCTTCGAAAATAGCCACCGCGCGCACAAAACCTGCCGACGCATGGCGGATCTTGTAGGGGAAGCACGACACCGTGAAACCACTTGCTGGCAGGGATTCGAGGTTGGCCAGTTTTTCCATTTGTCCGTAGCCGATATCGCGCCCGGCCTTATGCCCTTCCCAGATGATCGAGGCATCGCCGCTGGCAGCAAAACGCTCACGGGTGTATTTGAACGGTGCGTCCCAGCTCCAGGCGTCAGTGCCGACCACGCGCACGCCGCGCTCCAGCAGATACATCGTCGCTTCGCGCCCCATGCCAATGCCGGCGTCGAGATATCCGGGCTGACCGAACAGCGCACCGGCGCTTGTGTTGACCAGCACGATATCCAGCGGTTGCAACGCGTGTTCGATACGCGCCAACTCCGCTTCGACCTCTTCTGCCGTGACCACGTGACCGTCGGGCAAATGGCGAAAGTCCAGTTTGACCCCCGGCTGCAAGCACCAGTCCAGCGGCAACTCATCAATGCCAAACGCCGGCTCGCCGCCATCGGTGGTCGAGGCGTAATGCCACGGCGCATCCATGTGGGTGCCGCTGTGGGTGGTGATCTGTAAACGCTCGGCGGCCCACGATTCATTGCCGGGCATCTGCTCAAGCTGCAAGCCCGGGAACATCGCCGCCATCTCCGGCCAGCCTTGCTGGTGATCCATGTAATCGATTTTCGGCAACAGCGGTGGCGGGTCTGTGTAAGGGTTGTTATCGAGGGTCACCGAAAGATCGACCAGACGACGTTTACGCTGGATGGGCTGTGACATGAGGCGTATCTCCGTTCAACGGCAGAGGCCGATAAGGGGCTGGGTTGAGGGCGTTGCGAATAAGCGTGGCGACGTTGCCGTCATGGCAGAAACCGGCAGCGCGGGCCTGCGGCGTTTTCAAGGGCGGCATGCGTCCGAACAGGGTTTCGAGCTCAAGGTCAGCGGCGAAACTGATCAGCGCACGGCGTTGCTCGCCGTAAGTTGCCACCAGTGCATCAATGACTTGGGCGATGGACAAATGCAGCACAGGCAGTTGCCAGACCCGCTGTTGCGCGGCGGCGTCATCCAGTTCAGCGGCGTGGATCAGGTTGTTCACGCAACAGCGCACCGACATCCACCACGCCGTCGCTTGCGGCGACACCGGGCAGCAATAGTCGGCGCCCTCGGCAAAAGCACGCATCAAGTCGCTCATGAAGGCCGAGCGCAAACCGTTGGGTTCACGCGGGCGCGCGACAATCCCCGGCAGGCGCACCGCGCGTCCATCGACTTCACCGCGTCGCCCCAGATCGATCAGCGCACGCTCGACCATCATCTTGTGTGTGCCGTACGACAATTGCGGGTGCAGTTCAGCCTGCTCGTTCATCTTCGCCGGCAGATCAGCGCCATACACCGCAACGCTGCTGGCATACACCAGCACCGGAGGTCGCGCCTTGTTGCGCAGTTGATCGAGCAGTTCGAGGCTGGCCAGCAGGTTGACCTGATAACCCGATTCGTAATGCGCCTCCGCCGCTCCGCCGGGGACGCTGACCAAGTGAAACACCACATCGATGCCATCGGCGAGGACACGGCGCATCAACGCCGCATCCGTCACGCTGCCGCTGTGCCGACGCAGGCGGGGATCGTCTGGCAGGCCTTGGACGTCGGTGTCCAGTACCAGCAACGAACGAATGACTTGCCCGCGCAAACTGCCGCGCGCGAGCAGACAACGCAGCAGTTCGCGACCGACAAAGCCATTGGCTCCGGTAATCAGTACACGCATGGGCGTTCCTTAGCCGTGGGCCTTGACGACGCGTTGATCAATCGCGCCAAACAGTGACTGACCATCGCTGCCAGTGACGTCCATGCGCACGCGATCACCGAAACGCATAAAGCCTGTCACCGGCGCGCCCTGCTCGATCATCTCAATGGCCCGACGTTCGGCGATGCACGCCGAGCCGACGTCGCGCTCGGCATTCGACACCGTGCCGGAACCGATCAGGGTGCCGGCGCGCAAGCGACGGGTTAAGGCCGCGTGGGCGATCAGTTGGCCAAAGTGAAAGTTCATCTGCGCGCCGTGCGGCTGGCCAAACCACTCGCCGTTCCATTGCACTTGCAGGGGCAGATTGACGCGCCCATCACGCCAGGCTTCGCCGAGTTCATCCGGGGTAATCGCCAACGGGGCAAAGCTGGAGGACGGTTTCGCTTGCAGGAAACCGAACCCGGTGCGCATTTCCCGCGGTGCCAGCGCACGCAGGCTGACATCGTTGATCTGCAGGATCAGTTTGACGTGCTGTAACGCGCTTTCGGCCGAACAACCCATCGGCACATCATCGACCAGCACGACAAATTCGCCTTCGAAATCGATGCCCTGGCTTTCGCTCGGCAGTTCGATGTCATCGTGTGCGCCGATGAAGTCATCACCGGCGCCCTGGTACATCAACGGCGTGCGGTCAGCGCCTTCGATCGGCTCAAGATTGAACGCTTTCTGCATCAGTGCACCGTGACTGAGAAACGCCGAGCCATCGCACCATTGATAAGCGCGCGGCAACGGTGCCATCGCCTGCGCGGGGTCGAAGGCAAAGGCCTCGCGGCAATCGTGGTTTTCAAGCTCACGCGCCAAGGCTTGCAAACGCGGCTCGGCTTCAGCCCAGTTTTCGATGGCTTGCTGCAAGGTCGGCGCTACCGAACGGGCGTCAATAGCCCGGGAAAGGTCACGGGAAACCACCACCAATTGGCCGTCACGGGTACCGTTTTTCAGGGTTGCGAGCTTCATGCTTTTTCTCCCGGGCAGTTTTGCAGTTCAGCGGAGAAACGCCCGTCCAGCAGGATAAACACCATGCGCGCCATGGCCTCGGTACGGTTGCTCCACGCGTGATTGGTGCCGCGCTGAACCACCACGTCGCCGCGTTTGAGGTGGACCTCTTCATCGTCGAGCACCAGCCACACTTCGCCTTCGGTGACGATGCCGTAATCGAGGGTTTCGGTGCGGTGCATCAGTTTGTGCCGCGCGCTGGCGTGGCCGGTGCCGGCATGCGCCTGGCCAATCTCGGCAAATGCGGCCGCAGCAGCGGCATCACTGACGTGGTTCTGCACACTGTCTGGCGGAATGTCGACGACGCGAATCACACTGCCCTGCGGGCCGGGGCTCTGTTGTAAGGGTTTGCTGGTCGGATCGTCGGCATTGTCGAGCTGTGCCGGACTGCCGCTGCTGTTCCATATTTCATGAAACACCGTGCCTGGCACCGCTTGCAGTGCGAAGACGTTTGCGGTTGCTCCGAGACTGGCGACGACGGCGCGGCCGTGGGCGTCATGCCCGGTGACCACGCGTTTGAAGGGGGGAAGCGCTTGCATGGAAACTCCTCGTTCAATGGCCATTACTGATGGAGTCGTGCCCGCCGACATTCGTGCGGGTCAACAGTCCACCGAGCCTCGGCACGGACAGACAAAACAGCGCCACGACCAATTGCAGCCAACCGATCATGGCGAGTGCTTGAGGCAACGCCGTGGAAGCCCCGGAAGTGATGGCGAGTACCACCAGCGGGCTAATGAACTCGCCGGCAAAAATTGCGGCGGTGAAACACCCCGCCGCTCGCCCGCGCTGATCAAAGCCGACTTGCGCCATGATCCAGGTGATCAACGTCGGCAACATCAGGCCGATGCCCAGACCGTTGACCAAGACCGCGACCACCACCTGCGCGTGGCTGCCGGCAGCGGCCATCAACAGCCCGCCGATGCCGGCCAGGCCATAGGCAACCAGCAACAGATGCTGGCTGCGCAGACCGCTCAACAGGCGAAAACTCAAGGCCCCGACAAGCACACCGAGTTGATTGGCGCCCATGGTCATGCCGATCTGCTGCGGCGCATCGACGTGCAACAAGTTGAGCAAGTAGCCGGCCTGCACCGGCACGATGAACAGGCTCAGGCCCGCGAGCAGCGACAACGCATACAGGGGCGTCAGTGCCCGCCATGGAAATGCGCGCGGGGCTGACACAGATGCCGTTGCCGCCGGTTGCACACGGGGTTGCGGTTCCCAGAGTTTCCACGCCATCAGCGGCAGGAAAATCAGCCCGACCGCGTACAGCGCAAACGGTGTGCGCCAGTCTTCCTGACCGAGAAAACCACCCAGCGCGATAAACACCGCAGCGGACAGCGACGTCGCGACCATTTGCAGTGCAAACAGGCGTTCACGGCGTGCGCCGCTGTAGTAGTCGCCCATCAACGTGGTGCAGCAGGTCATGATCCCCGCCTCTGCCAGACCGATGCCGGCGCGGCTGGCGACAATGGCCGGCAGCGAATCCAGCCAAAGTGGAAGCACACCGCAGAGCGTGTACAGGGCCATGCTCGCCAACAACAGCGGTTTGCGTCCAAGCCGATCGGCGATGACCCCGGCAAACGGTGCCAGTACTGCAATCATCAATGCCGGCAAGGTCAGCACGATCGGCACCAGCACCGTGCTGCCCGCGACATCGGCAAAATGTGCCTGCATGCGCGGCAATACCGGTGCGAGCAATACCGCGCCAAGCACTGGCAGACAGCTGCCGAGCAGCAACAGCAACGATTGCGTCAAACCGGCGCGGCGGCCGCTGTTTTCCAATGAAGACTCAACGGCCATGACAGGTCTCCCGATGACGCGATTGATGAACATCTAGCGCCACGGCTCGCGACGGCACGGCCAGATTGATTGCCTCCGCCGGCGTTTCTGCGTCGATGTTCGTGTGCCGTGCAGGCAGCAGAAAGTACGCCAGCGCTGGCAACAGCAGCAGCGCGCCGACCATGTTCCAGACGAACATGAACGCCAGTAGCACGCCCATGTCAGCCTGGAATTTGATCGGCGAGAAGATCCACGTGGCCACGCCAATGGCGAGCGTGATACCGGTGAGCATCACGACTTTGCCGGTGGACACCAGGGCGCGGTAATAGGCCTCTGACAGGCTCGCGCCCTGGCGCAGATGGCCGAGCAGGATGCTCATCACGTACAACGCATAGTCGACGCCGATGCCGACACCTAACGCGATCACCGGCAACGTCGCGACCTTCACGCCGATGTTCAGCCAGACCATCAATGCTTCGCAGAGGATCGAGGTGACCATCAGTGGAATCACCGCGCACAGCGTGGCGCGCCACGAACGGAAGGTGATCAGGCACAGCACGATCACTGCCCCGTAGACCCAGAACAACATCTCGCGGTTGGCCTGCTTGACCACGATATTGGTCGCCGCTTCGATGCCAGCATTGCCCGCTGCCAGCAGGAACTGCACATCATCGTTGTTATTGGCGGCGGCGAATTGCTCGACGTGCTCGACCAGCCGCGTCAGCGTTTCAGCTTTGTGATCAGTGAGGTAGGCGTACAGCGTCAACAAGCTGCAATCTTCGTTGTACAAACCACGTGGCGCACTGGCGGTGATCATGTTGAGCATCGCCTGATTGTTCTGCAGCTCATACCACTTTGCGCTGCCTTCGCTGAGACCGACCAGCATGCGCCGGTTGAGCAAGGCCAGCGAGTTGGTCGAATCCACCCCTGGCAGCGCCCGCAGTTGCCAGTCCAGTGCATCGACCTTGGCGAGGATGTCGTAACGCGCACATTGCCCGGCCGGGGTCTTGACCATCACCGCGAACAAATCACTGCTGGCGCCGTAATGCCGGGTCAGAAACGCATCGTCCTGGTTGTAGCGCGAGTCGGCCCGCAGCTCCGGTGCGCCGGCATCCAGATCACCGATCTTCAATTGCAGGCTGACCACAAAGCCCAATGCCGCCAACGCCAGGCTGATGGCAATGCACAGGCTGGCCCAGCGACGTCGGGTAAACAGATCGAGAAAACGCCAGAAGCCATGACGCCGCGCGCCGGTCTGATCGTTCTGCTCGCTCTTCAGACTCAATTGCGCCGCACGCGGCGTTACGCCGACATAGGACAGCAACACCGGCAGCAGAATCAGATTGGTGAAAATCAGCACCGCCACACCGATACTGGCGATCACCGCCAGATCCTGAATCACCTGGATCTTGATCAGCATCAGCACGGCAAACCCCACTGCGTCGCAGAGCAATGCCGTGAGCCCGGCCAAGAACAGTCGGCGAAAGGTGAAGCGTGCGGCAACGACCCGGTGCATGCCGCGACCGATGTCCTGCATGATGCCGTTCATTTTCTGCGCGCCGTGGCTCATGCCGATGGCGAACACCAGAAACGGCACCAGCACCGAGTACGGATCCAGTTGATAGTCGAGCAACGGCAACAGACCCAGTTGCCAGACCACCGCTACCAATGAGCAGAACACCACCAGCACCGTGCTGCGCAGGCAGCGTGTGTACCAGAACAGCACAGCGGTGGTGATCAGGATCGCCACGGCGAAGAACAGCAGGATCTGCTTGAGCCCGGCAATCAGGTCGCCGACCTTTTTCGCGAAACCGGTGATGTGAATGTCGATCCTGTCGTTCTGGTACTCGCTGCGCAACGCTTCCAGTTGCTCCGACAGCACCGAGTAATTCAGCGCTTGGCCGCCAGCGGTCGTCGCCAGTAACGGCACGTAAATGATGCTCGATGTTTGATCGAACGCTACCAGTTGGCCGAGCTCGTTTGAGCGCTGCACGTTGCGGCGCAAGGCCTCAAGACTGGCCGGTGTGCCGGCATAATCGTCCGGGATCACCGGGCCGCCATCCAGGCCGTCTTCAGTCACAGCGACCCAACGCGTTGCCGGGGTCCACAGCGACTTCATGTAGGCACGATCGACGCCGGGCAGCAGGTAAAGCTTGTCGCTCAAGGCCTGCAAGGTTTTCAGATACTCAGCGTCGTAGATATCGCCCTGGCGATTGGCGACGACGATGCGCAAGGAGTTGCCTAGACCGCTGAGCTGCTTTTGATGTTGCAGATAATTGGCGATGTAGGGTTGTTGCGTGGGAATCATCTTTTCGAAACTGGCGTTCAGCTCGACACGCGTGGCCTGATAGCCCAGGAAAAGCGTGGTCACCAGGCACACCAGCAACACCCACAACCGGTGATTGAACAAAGTGCGTTCCACGACCGAGCCGGAGCGCGAGTCGAAACTCGCCAGGCTGGCCGTGGCGTTGTCGAATGGTTTCATAACCTCACTCCGAAGCTGTAGCAGTGGGCGATGCCAGGCGCGTCACCCCGGTGAAACCGGCCAGCACCAGGCTGCCATCGGCGGCCTGCACGACACTGGAAATCGGTTTGCCCAGCGGTTTGCCGAAAGGCTGCAGGGTGGGTGCGTCGCCCGTGGTGCGAAACATTGCGCCCGCCTGATTGACCAACAACAGCTGGCCGTCAGCGCTGCGGATCGCTTCACTGAAGGACACCGGCATCGGTACAGGCGCGGGCAAAAAGCTGTCGCCGCCGTCGGTGGAAATGAACGCGTTGCCTTTCAATCCTGCCGCCAGCAGCGTGCCGTCATCGCGTACTTGCAGGGCGAAAAAGCTGCCGCTGTACGGGCTGTCGAGCGCGACGAAAGATTGTCCACCGTCCTCGGAACGCGCCACATAGCCTTGCTCGCCGGCGATGAACCAACGCTCGCCGTGTTGCGCGATGGCATACAGATGCGCGCCCATCGGATTGTCGATTTGGCCCATCAGCGACTGCCAGCTCACGCCGCCGTCCTCGGTGGTAAACGCGAGGCCGTAGGCGCCGATGATCAGGCCGTGACGCGCATCGCTGAACTTGAGGCTCAGAAACGGTTTGTCCGCGCCTTCTCTGACCATCCGTTCGGCAGTTTGCACGCGCGCCGCCGCTGCGTCGGGGTCAGTCGCTGTCGGCAATTGCTCGCGTGCGGCGTCCAACTCCAGTTGCGCAGCGCGGTTGCCATCCAATTGCAAAACCCAGTTTTCGCCACCGTCGTGGGAGACCAGCACCGCACCGGCGTGACCGACCGCCCAGCCCGTATTGGCATCGACAAATTGCACCGCCGTAAGGCTGACGGAGACCGGCACCTGCGCCTGCCGCCAATTGATACCGTTGTCATCGGAGAGCAAGACGATGCCGCGTTCGCCGACCGCCACCAACCGCGCACCTGCCCGCGCCAGATCAAGCAAGACCGCTTGCCGGGCCTGCGGCGCGCGCATCGCCGGGGTGTGCAATACATCGCCGACGGCAGCGGCCTGAGCCTGGCTCACGGGTAATACGCAAGGCAGCGCCAGCAGCGCTAACAACCGCCCGAGCACCTGACAGATTCTGTTCATACCGACCTCGAAACCACCTGTGAAACCGGATCGCCGCACCGTGTGGCGATCCGGCCCGATTCAACGGACCCCGGCACCCGCCATCGCCGCCGGCGAGAATTCCGACGCCTTGTAGCGATCGACCACGCCGTACTGCTCAGGCAGGCCGGTGTAGACGTTCTGGATAAACCAGGCGCCGGAGGTCAGGTCGTAGAAACCCGAAGACAGCTGCGCCTGCGCTGGCAGATCCGGCAGCACGGCCGGTAGCGACCACAAGGTTTTGGCGAGTTGGCCATTGGCGTCCCAGCGATCGCCGAGCATCGCTTGCCAAGTATCTTCGTCGAGGTAGTAGCGGCCCTTCGGCAGTTGGTGACGCTTGCCCGGCGCGAGTTGGGCGTCCACCACCCACACGCGGTGCAACTCCCAGCGCACGTAATCGGGATTCATGTGATGGGCCAGAAACAGGTCTTCCGGTTTGCCGGCGGTCAGGACTTTGTTGGTGTTGTAGGGGATATACATTTCCTGCTTGCCGACCAGTTTCCAGTCGAAGCGATCGATGCGCCCCTGGAACACGCTCAACTCATCGAACGACATCACCCCGGCGGTTGCCGGCGTCGGTGTGTCGCAGCAGGCATTCGGCAACTTGCGCACGCGGCGCTGGCCGGTCAGATAGACGTGAGCCTGGGACTTGTCGCCGTTGATATTGGTGCGCCCCATGATTTGCTCACCGGCACGCAATGGCGGGCCGACGTTCAGCAGGCGGAACAGCCAGTAATCACCGGCGAAACTTTCCGGCGTGCCGTCCTGGTAGTAATACGGCATGTCCTGGATCGCCTGGCCGTCGGTGGTCATCACCTGTTTGCCATCTGCGGTCATCAGGTAATGGCGAAAGTGCATGGCCAGTGACGTGCCGCGCCAGTTGAGGATGTGGTTCCACATGGCTTCCGCGCCGTTATGCGGAATCGGGAATGGAATACCGCCAAACGCACCTTCGGGCACCGGTCCAGCGCTGCTGTCGACCAGCTTGGCGCGGGTCGCGTTTTTCAGAGTGTTGTCGTACACCCATTGCGGTGCGGCGGCCGAGCGACGGGTCGGATAGACATCGATGCGATAGGTGTCGGGAAAACGCTTGAACATTTCCTTGGTGCCATCGCTGAGCTTGCCAGCGTATTGCGCCAGGTTTTTCGAGGTGATGCTGAACAGCGGCTTGTCGGCCGCAAACGGATCGCTGCGTTTGCCGCCCGGTTTGTACGCCGGGTCGACCTTGGTGTAACCGCCCTGCCAGGCTGGAATGCTGCCGTCGGCATTGCCTGCGCGCTCGGCACCCATTGGCGTGAGACTGCTCGACAGTTTGGCCGCCTCTTCTGCGGTGGCCGCCGTTGCAACCTGACTCAGGACGGTCAGCGTTCCGAGCAAGGCAAAGCACAGGGCCTTCATCCGTGGGAAGCGATTGTGGTGGTGAGAAGTCATGCGCAAGTCCTCTTAAAACGTGGTCTTGACGGAGAAGGCGAGGTAATCCCGATCCTTCAGCGATTGCTTGTAATTGAACTGGCTGAGGCCGTTGAGGTTGGTGTCCTCAGCGCCGTAGTAATGCGTGTAGGTCAGGCCGGCCGTGACGCGATCGAGGTAAGTGGCGGTGATGCCGATGTTGATGTCGCCACCGTTGTCCGGGCCGAACGAACTGACCACCGCTGATTTGCCCAGCGGGAAATAACTGACGCCGACCGGAATGCTGATATCGATGCCGGAGAAGAACTGGCGGTAGGTCGGCGTGTAGACGACTTTGAAACCGAGGCCATCATCGGTGGCGTTCGGGTCCAGCGCGGCGCGATTTTTGGTGACGCTGAGCAGGCGGTTCCACGCCACTTCGCCAACCAGTCCGGACTCGCGGGCGATGAAGTTGGGGCCAAACGATGCCAACACGTTCAAGTTGACGTGAGCGGTGCGACCCACGGCGTAGAGCGCGTCATCATCGTTGTCGGCAATGACGCCGGGCAGCACGGTCTGACCGTTCGAAACCAGCGGCATGTTCCAGCGCATCGACGCTTCACCGGCGAAGCTGTACTCGTCCACGGTGGTGGAAAAGCTCGCGCCCAGCGCGCGAATATCTTCGGGGTAAACCCAGTAGTACTCGCCGATCTGGCCGGTGCTGAAGTTCGGCGCCGCCGTCGACGGTTTCAGATACAGCTTCGGCGTCTTGTCGTGGTACTGGATGGCGTAGAGGCCGTACTCGACGGTCTCAGCGCTGTATTTCAGTTGCAGACCGCCCTGCCCCGAACTGCGCGCTTCCTTATCGTTACCGTGGAAAAACGCAGCGGGACTGGCCGGGTTGCCGCCGAGGAATGCCGGAAACGGTGCCCCGACGATCAAACGCTCATTGCCTTCGCCGATAGTGTCGCTGGTGGAGAAATAGCTGCCGGCAGCGGGCAGTCGGGTTTCTTCCCATTCAAGTTGGTAGTAGGCCCCGAGCGATACGTCGTCCGTCAGTTGGAAGGTGCCAGACAGTTGATTGACCGGACGGGTGATTTCCTTGAACTGCGTGTTCGGCACCGACTGCGCCTTGACCACGTCAACCGGGGCCATGCCACCGGCAATGCCGTTGGCGCCGAAGAAAAGGCTTTCGCCCCAGATCAGGCCATGACGGCCGGCGCGCACTGACGTTGCGCGGTCGGCCAGTTCACCGTTCCAGTAGACGAACGCGTCGAGGATTTCACCGTCACCACCGTGCAAATGACGGGTGTCATCGGTGAACTCGTCGTAGCCGACCGACCGTGCGTTGGCGCGGCTCGGATCGTTATTGTCGTTGTTGCCCTGGTACTCGCTGTCGTACCACGCTGCGCCGCTCAAACGTGCGCCGAAATCCTGAAACGACAGATCCAGCTCCGAGAGGATGTCGGTGCGATTGGAGATCAGGCCCTTTTTAAAGGCACGATCGCCATCGTCCTGATTGAGCGCAACCTGCCCCTCGGTCAACTTGCTGCTCGGATTCTGCGTACGCCAGGCAGCGCTGTACTTGATCGTGTTGTCCCAGCGCAGCTTGAAATCCGGGTTGCCGGTATCGATGTCGAAAGCGTGAGCGGTCTGGCTGCACAGCACCAGCAGCGCAGCAACGCTCAAACCAAAGGGTGCAGACGAGCAGACCGGGCGACGCGCGAGCGCCGCAGTCGTAGAACTAACCATCGCGTTAACCTCTTGTTTTTATAGTGGTAACTGCTGTGGATGCGTCGCAGGTGGGGCTTAGATTGGCTCGGCAGTGCGCGCGAGCATTTGCTTGACCAGGCCAATGCGATCGAAGGCGCGGTCGTGCTGCATTTCCTTGTCACCGGCCAGCACCGAGCTTTCGCTGATGTATTTGCAACGTTCGAAGCGCCGCGCCATGAAGCGCTGCAGCTGCTGTTCGACGCTGGTGGCGGCGGACTGCTCGCGAGTCAGTTCTTCGCTGAGCACAATCGCGTCTTCGATGGCCATGCCGGCGCCTTGACCGAGGTGCGGCGTGGTGGCGTGGGCCGCATCGCCAATCAGCAGGACGCGGCCGCGATGCCACGGTTCATCGACAAACACCACTTCCATCGGCTTGTAGACGACCTGACTGTTGTCAGTGATTTGCTCGCGCAGTTCGCCGATCAGCCCGGTAAAACCTTGCAGGCGCTGGCGCATCTGCGCAGCCAGATCGGCAGGATCCATCCACGGATTGGACGGTTCGTGGGAGGTCAGAAACAGGTACATCAAGTCGCCGGCCAGCGGCACCAGCCCGGCGTTGCCGTCAGCGCTTTGATAGTTGGCCAGATGATCGATCTGTGGCGCGCGGGGAAAGTTGTAGCGCCACACCGACTGACCAGTGAAACGCGGGGTGTAGGCATCGCCGAAGACCAGGCTGCGCACTTTCGAGAACAGTCCATCGGCACCGACCACCAGGTCGTAGTGGCCGCGATTGCCGTCGGTAAACAACACATCGACCTCTGCGCCGTTGTCGTCCAGCGTTTCCACGCTCAAGCCCAAACGGACGTTGGCACCGAGTTGCAGCGCGGTTTCGCTGAGGACTTTGTGCAGTGCCAGGCGGGAAATACCGACGTTGGCAGGATACTGCGGGCCGGCCAGTCGCTGACCCGGAATGCGCGCCAGTTGTTGCCCGCCCGGGCCGTAGATGGCGACGTCTTCGAAGGCATAAGCGGCGTCCAGATAGCCGTCGAGAACGCCCAGCTTGGCCATTTCACGGACGACGTTGCTCTGTTGAATAATCCCGACGCCGTAGACTGTCCATTCGGACTTGAGCTCGATCAGATCGACCTCGATACCTTTACGCCGCAAGGCGATGGCCGCACACAAGCCGCCGATACCACCGCCCACGATCAGAACGTTGTTCACTGCACTCATGGTGTTCTCTCTTTTTATTCTTGTGATCGATGCTGCGTCGGGCACGGCATCGTTGGATGAAGCTTCCCGGCAAAGCAGGGATTTGACTAATCGCGAGTAAGGATGCGATGTATCGCCGTACGCGATACCTCGATTTATCCCGGCAGCGGCAACTCTTCAGGCATTTGCACCAGCAGCCAGCCATCCTTCTCGCAACTCGGCAGCGCCTCCAGCGTCTGGCCCAGGCACGGGCCGTAGATGCACTCGCCCGTCGCCGGCAGAAATTGCGCACCGTGGGCGTAGCAGACGATCAACTGGCCATCGGCGGACAGGAAGCGGTCCTTGCGATACTCCAGGCGCACGTCCAGATGCGGACAACGGTTGCGATAGACCCGCACCTGATGGTCATGACGCAAGGCAAACACGCTGTCGCGTCCCTGCGCCAACGGGTCGAACCCGCGCGCCCGGCCCTCCTCCAGTTCGTCCAGCCGACACAGTGGCTGCGCAATAGCGCTCATGATCAGCGCCGGCCTCAACCGAGTTTTGGCGGTGGTCCGCCCGGCGCCCATTTTTCTTTGGCGCTGAACAGGAACAGCTGCGAGTTATCCGCCGACAGCGGCGCGCGACGGGCCTCCCAGGCGTCATCGTGCTTGTCCATGTCGGCGTCGTATTCAATGTGGCAGCCCAACGGACTGTTGAAGTACCAGAACCAGTTGGAGCCAAACAGGTGACGGCCCGGCCCCCAGAAACTGGTCCAGCCTTTTTGCTCGAAACGCGTCCCGGCCAGCAGCACTTCGGTGCCACTGCCCATGTGGAAGGTGAAGTGTTCGCAGCCTTTCATGTGCGGCGGGGTCTGGATCATGAACAGGCAATGGTGATCGTCAGAGCCTGCCGGGCGCATGAACGGCCCGGCGCCAATGAAGGTGTCGGTGGTGCGAAAACCCAGGCGCTCGGCGTAGAAAACTTCTGCTTTCGCTGCGTCGGGGACGAAATACACCACGTGCGACAAAGTGCGCGGCACAGCACCCATATCGAGGGTAATGCCCGGTTGGTTAAGTGGCCGCTGTGGCGCATGGCCGGCGGCGTTGGTCAGGTCATCCGGCGCGCTGTATGGCTTGCGCACGCTGACCTGAAAAGCGATGGCGAACCCCATGTCGTCAACGCTGTGCAACACGCCGTGTTGATCACGACGGACGCTACGATCACGCGCCAGCTCATCTTCGATGGCATCCAGATCGCTGAGCGCAGCGACCCCGTAGACCGTCTCGCGAATCGACGGCGCCGGGCCGATTGCCGCCGGCAAGTCAGGATCGTCAGCTCGGCGGATAACCACGGCGGTGCCGTCCAGCGCTTCGAAACGCCCGCCGTTGCTGTCAACGCCGACCGGCGCAAGGCCGTAGTCGCGCAGGCAATCGGTGCAGGCTTGAATGTCATCGACGCCAAAAATCAGGGCATCAAGGCCAATGATGTTCATGGCTTACCACTCCATTGAAATTATGATCCGGTGACTGTCGCCATGGACGCCTTGCAGCGCGCCGGGCCTGACTGGAAACCGGTGGTGGTGTCGGCTGCAGGGCCGACTGCGGCGAAGATTGGCGTACGGGCTGAGCGCTGACTAATCGCGAGTCGGGATGCGACCTATCGGCAAACGCGATACCTGCGACGAAGGTTGACGCGCCGATGGATTCGTTCGAATGTATTGCGAAAATAAATACAAAAACGGACCTGCCCATGCGTTTCAACCATCTGGACCTGAACCTGCTGGTCGCGCTCGATGTATTGCTCGAAGAGCAGAACATCACCCGCGCTGCCGAACGCCTGCACATGACCCAATCCGCCACCAGCGGCGTGCTCGCGCGTTTGCGCACCTACTTTGAGGATGAGTTGCTGGTCCAGGTGGGACGCAAGATGCAGCCCACGCCCTACGCCACGGAATTGGCCAAACCGGTGCGTGAAGTGCTGCTGACGATCCAATCCTCGATTACCGCCAAACCGGTGTTCGACCCGGCCACCAGCAAGCGACATTTTCGCTTGGTGACCTCGGACTATCTGATCAGCGTGCTGTTCGCCCAAGTGATCCAGAACATTCATCAGCAAGCGCCCAACATCACTTTCGAAATGCTGGGCCCCAGCGACAATTCCGGCGAGTTGCTGGTACGCGGCGAGGTCGACCTGATGATTGTTCCCGAGCGCTACATCATTGAAGGCCACCCTTCGCGCCTGCTGTTCGAGGAAGAACACGTGTGCGTGGTGTGGCAAGGCAATACGCAAGTCGGCGACACCCTGACCCTTGAGCAGTACATGGAGATGGGCCATGTCTCGGTGGGCTTTGGCCGTACCCGACACATGAGCATCGAAGAGTGGTTCATGAATCAATACGGCTTCAATCGGCGCATTGAAGTGATCACCAGCGACTTCAATACCCTGCCGCAACTGATTGTCGGCACGCAGCGCATCGCCACGATGCACCAGCGTCTGGCGAACCTCTACGCGCACTATCTGCCGCTGCGCATCCTGCCGCCACCGGTGAAAATCCCGGTCATGCGCGAGTACATGCTGTGGCACCGCAGCGTTGACGGCGACCCGATGCACCGCTGGCTGCGCGAACGCATCAGCGAATCCATCCAGCATCTGCAACACGTGCCCATCGTATCTCGCGATACCTCGTATCCGCCGTCACGATTGGCCAATTAGTCGGGTGATCCTTAACGTGCCTTGGGAATGCCAAGGCAACCATAAGGACAACAATAATCATGTTTCGCTATTTCCCGACCAACTACGTTTGGAATCTCTCTGTCGACCTGGCCATTGAAATGGGCGCCCGCATGGGCGAAATCGAAGAGATGTGCGCCCCGCTGCAAGAGGCAGCCAAGCAGCCGGACGCGGCCGGCACCCGCGCCTTTCGCGAAACCTGGGCGAAAATGGCTGACAAGCTCTGCGGTTTGGCCGAAGAAGACGAAGGCAATGGCCGGATGCTCTCGGCTGGCGAAAAATACAACCGCGCCGCCACCTATTATCTGACCTGCGAGCGCCTGCAAGCCCACGGCGCACCGGGGCGTACCGAGCTCTATCAACGCTTCCTGCAAACCTTCAAGCGCGGCATCGAACTGTCGCGTGAAAACTGTGAACGGGTGGAAATCCCGTACGAGGGCAAACATCTTTCCGGCTTGCTGGTGCGCGCCGAAGGCGTCGAGGGGCCGGCACCGATTCTGGTGCAGGTCAACGGTCTGGACTCGACCAAAGAAATGAAATACCGCGTGGGCCTGCCAGCGTGGCTGGCGAAACGCGGTATCTCTTCACTGATCATCGACCAGCCCGGCACCGGCGAAGCGCTGCGCCTGCATGGCCTGACTGCACGATTCGACAGTGAACACTGGGCCAGCCGCGTGGTGGACTGGCTGGAAACCCGAAGCGATGTTGACGCTGCACGCATTGGACTCGAAGGTGTCTCGTTGGGCGGCTATTACTGCCCGCGTGCGGTTGCATTCGAACCGCGCTTCGCCTGCGGCGTCGTGTGGGGCGCCAACCACGACTGGCGTGATGTGCAAAAGCGTCGACTGGAAAAAGAAGGCAGCTTCCCGGTACCGCACTACTGGGCGCATGTCTGCTGGGTCTGGGGCGCCAAGGACGTCGAAGAGTTCATGACCATCGCCGAAGACGTCCACCTCGATGGCGTGCTCGACCGGATCAAGGTGCCCTTCCTCGTCACCCACGGTGAACAGGATTCGCAGATTCCGTTGAAATGGGCGCATCGCACCTACGAACAACTGGTCAACAGTCCAAAATGTGAACTGAAAATCTTCACCGAACGTGAAGGTGGTGTGCAGCATTCGAGCTTCGACAACAGCATCAATGCCGGGCAATACATTGCCGACTGGGTTGCCGAAACTCTGGGTGGCCACACCGCTTGATCCACTGAAAAAACACGCCATGAAAAACGCCGGTTAATCTTTCGATTTTCCGGCGTTTTGCATTAACGGATTCAAGCGCTGGCGCACCTATTGACGCCGTCAATACGCAGCCATCGATGCAATCTGCTGGTCGTCCCCTCGCCTGCTCTCTAGCCTCTCTCTGCATAACAATCACACAGTGAAGACGCCATGACTGCCCTGCACCTGAAATGCCAGACCCTGTTTGACGGCAGCGGACTGCAAACCCGCCAGCAACAGACATTGATCGTCGAAAACGGCCTGCTCAGTTACGTCGGCGCTACCGCGTTGGCACCCGCTCCCAAGCCAGGCGATACACAGGTGGATGCGGGGGACAATTTCGTCATGCCGGGGCTGGTGGATGTGCACACGCATCTGGCTTTCGGCAACGCGCAAAGCGAAGAAGACATAGATCTATGGACCAGCGACGAATTTCGCGCGTTGCGCGGGATGTTCTTCGCGCAACACGTGCTGGCCGCTGGCGTCACCAGCATGGTCTGCCCCGGCGACAGCGGCCAGCTCAGCATCGCCGTGCGCAATGCGGTGACCGCTGGTTTGTTCGAAGGCCCGAGGATCGCGGCCAGCAGCCGCGTCATCACCAACCGCCAGAGTCTGAATGACTGGTTCCCGAGTCGGGTCGGCGCCCCGGAATACTTCACCGCGCAGTTGGTCACCAGCCGTAGCGACGCCCTCGCGGAGATCCGCAAGCAGGCCAAGGACGGCGTCGACCTGATCAAAATTGCCATGGACGGCACGCACCGCCGCCCCAACGGCGAAATCATTGCGGCTTTCACCGCCGACGAAACCTTCGAAATGGTTGAGGAAGCGCATCGTCTGGGCTGCAAGGTCGCCACACATGCCTACGGTCGCGAAGCTGTGATGTACGCGGCGCGCGCCGGCGTTGATCTGGTTTTCCATGCCTTTTACATGGACGACGCGTGCATCGAAGCGCTGCTTGAGGCCGGCAGCATCCTTGCCCCGACCATGACATTCCCGCAGAACACCGTGGATTTCTGTCAGCCCCATGACCCGGCGATCAGCACGGGTTATGCCGGTTATTGTGCTCGCACATTGGAGGTCGGTTCGGCGGTACTCAAACGGGCAAAAGCGGCTGGCGTACCCTTTGCCTGCGGCAGTGACAGCGGCTTCGCGGTGACGCCTTACGGAGAGTGGCATGCTCGTGAGCTGGAGTTGCTGGTGACTCGGCTTGGATTCACACCGGCCGAAGCGTTATACGCCGCGACCGCTGTTGGTGCGCGCTGTATGCCGCGCGGGGAAACACTCGGCTCGCTGCAGGTGGGCAAGCAGGCAGACTTCCTCGTGCTTGATGGCTCACCACTGGATGACATCCGCGTCCTTCAGGATCGTTCGCGCCTGAAGGCCGTTTACAAGGCCGGCCAACCGGTGCGTATGGATCGCAGCCCCTACAACCCCAAGCAAGTGTCCGATTTCAACTCGCTGAAATGGACGGATCTTTACACCCGCGACCGCGTGGCCCAACTGGGCAAGTGGGCCGTATGAGGACAGATGCCATGCAACGACTGGATCTGCTGACTGCGACGAACATGGCCAGCGATGCCATTCGCATTGCTCGGGAAACCGGGATCAAACCGCTGGGCGTCGCGGTACTGGATGCCGCCGCCCATCCGTTAGCGATTTTGCGCGACGAAGACGCCACTTTCCTGCGCACGCAAATCGCCACAGGCAAGGCACGCGGTTGCCTGGGCATGGGTTTTGGCGGACGTGAGCTGGCGCGGCGCGCGCAGGCCATGCCGGCGTTTTTCGATGCGATCAATAGTTTGACCGGCGGCGAGGTGATTCCGGTGGCGGGCGGCGTGCTGATTCGAAATGCCGAGGGCATGGTGCTCGGGGCCATCGGCATCAGCGGCGATACCTCGGACAACGACGAGCGCTGCGCATTGCTGGCCATCGCCAAGGCCGGATTGGTCGCCGACAGCGGCGATCAGGCAGAGGGTTGATCGAGTAACGCGGCCTGTTCCAGCAGCAGGCCGCGAAACCATTGCATTGCCGGGTCATGCTCTTGATAGGGATGCCATTGCAAGACTTGAACGGCCTCGGGAAAAGCCAATGGCGCCGGGTGGACGCGCAACGGATAACGCTGAGCGAAGCGTTGCGCCTGTCGTCGAAACACCGTGGCAATGCGTGCGGTACCGACAATGAATTGCGGCATCAGCACAAAGCTTTCAACGGTCACGGCCACTTGTCGCTCAATGCCGAGTTCATGCAGGTGCATGGCATCCATCGCCAGGTTGTGCCCGTCGGCAAATTCGCGCACCACATGCGCCACGCCGCAATAGTCGGCCATGCTCAGTTGCTCGGCAAACTGTGGCTGTTGGGCGCAGACGATACAACAGAGCTGGTCAGTCATGAGCGGCACATGGGGATAGGCCGGATTTAGCCGTCGCTGCGGCACGATCACGCAATCACTGCGCCGATAATCCAGCGCTTCGCTGACGACATCACCGTCGCGTGGCACCGGCATGTCGCGCAGGCTCAAGCGAATACCCGGAGCGATACGCGCTAATACACGGCTTACCGCTGGGAGCAGCACATCGGCGACGTAATCGGAGGCTACGAGGGTGATGCGCCGGTCACAGTTGACCGGATCAAAACTTAGTGGCGCGTCGACGACTTCCCGTGTCAGCGCCAACGCAGCACGTACCTTTGGCAGCAACTCCAGACCCAGCGCTGTGGGTTCCAGGCGGCGCCCGACTTGTACCAGTAACGGGTCGTTGAAATGTTCACGCAAGCGGCCCAGTGCCGAACTGGCAGCTGACTGCCCCAGGCACAGACGCTCGGCCGCCCGGCCGACGCTGCATTCGCTCAACAAGGCGTCCAGCGCAACCAACAGATTAAGGTCGAGGCGTCGATATCGCATGTGGGTTCCGCTGAAGGTGACGGTGATGTCTTAGCGCCCGCCCGGTTTGCGGGCAGGCTCAAAAACGAATCATGACCTTAGCGAGCTGTGTAGCAATGCGCCAATCGCGTGTTTGGTTGGGAGGTATCGTTAACGAAGATACCAAGCGCCACTGCGCGTGAATTAGTTGCTCAAGGGAAGCCACTAACAGAAAGGTCAACACGCACCATCGAGGATCCAGCAGGTAAGCAAATGCCCTGCGATCACTTTTGATCGAGGGTAACTTATAGGTTGCTCGAAATTGATGCTCGTGGACGGCAATCGGCCAAAAGCGGACATTGGCTTCGGCAGGTATTGGCCTAGACTGGGTCGACTCAATAATCGAAGGACATAGAATGCTTATTGTCTTTAGCGGCCTTCCAGGTACTGGAAAAACGACTATAGCAAGTGACCTTGCCACCAGAACAAGGGCGGTGTATCTGCGGATCGATACGATTGAGCAAGCTATCCGAAACTCCGGTGCTCTGGCACAAGACGTGGGGCGGAGCGGTTATATGGTCGCTAATGAGCTTGCTCTGAGCAATCTTCGCTTTGGCAGTACTGTCATAGTCGACTGTGTTAACCCAGTAATCGAAAGCCGAAACGCGTGGAGCGAGATCGCTATTCGCTCTGGTACTCCATTAGTGAATATCCAGGTGGTTTGCTCTGATAAATATGAACACCAGCGACGGGTAGATACCAGGAAGATTGATATTCCTGGTCTGTCGCCCCCGACCTGGCAATCTGTATTGGATCATGAATATGAGCCGTGGGATGACGCTCCCTTTGATATAGACACAGCCTTGACGTCCCCGGCGGAGGCAGTGGCAATGATCACTAAACGATTTTTTTCCGAGGAGTAGCGCCAGCTAAAAGCTCTACTTAGCAAGGTGCGATCAGCAGACGCTTGCCGCTTTTGGCCGAACACTGGTGGTCGAGAACGGCTGCTTTACGCCTCCACTCTCAGCAAAGGGCCGACACCCTGATGAACTCACTCACTGAGCATGTCGCCAGTTTGACGTCTTTTTCTCACACAACTGATCGTCAAAAGTACGCCGGCTGCAATGCCTTGTGTACCGCACATAAGCCAGATTAGGCCTATGTGAAAAAGGACCCAGGCACTCAAACCTAAAATCAGTGTTAACAATACCCCAAGTAAAAGTAGTGGCAGGTGTTGCACAGAGGGGCTGTCCTCCAGCGAGTCGGAAAAAATGCTCCAGCATGCCCATTGCGAGAACAGCGACAGCAGAAGCCACAACATGATCACCCCCCAACCAGAAAAGGATTGTGAGGTGAAGAGGTTGATCGTCGAGGTGATGGTGAACCAAAGAGTGAAGGCGAATGTAGTGCTTGAAGGTACGGTATAGGCTGGAAGGGCAATGGCTATCTGAATCAACTTGAGTGTTTGCAATCGAGTCATTCATACGCTCCCTGCAAGTTGAATTTCACCGCGTCCTATGGATTCTTCAGTGACTATAGATCAGGAGTCCTTCGAGGGGGAGCATGCGGGCGGTCAGCTATTGGCCCATTGCTGCCGGTCACCAAGGCCGCAATCGCCTATAGCTGCCGGTGAGGAACGGTAGATTTTGGCCATAACCGGACACTCGACAGCCCCCGAACGTTTGTTGAGATCCATCTGATCGTCTATGAAAGAAGCGCTCGCAACGGAGCTGGAATGGATACAACTTCCTTACTTTCCGGCGAGACACAAACGTGTGTGACATTCGCGGTAAATGCCAGCACGCCTTCGTCTGTAAACCCCTCAACCAAAAAAGTAAAAGAGTGCTCGCCCAACCTGGCCACGCTGACGTTAATAGTCAATTCGTCATCCCACGTCACCGGAGCCAGCAACTCGATCGACATCGCACGCACCGGCGGCAATATATTAAAACTCATCACCGCTCTAAGCCCCGGCCCCCCTACCCATCTGTCGAGTGCTACACCAATGGCCTCTACAGCAAAATATGAGAATCGCGGGGTGTAAACCACCCCTGCCGGATCACAATCTCCGAACAAAATAGTTCGACTTATAAAAACCGCGTCAGGCATTAACTCCCCCCTACTCGCCAGCGTCAGGCCGATATCGATGAGTTCTTTTCGCTCGGCCATCAAGGGCTTCTGCCTTTGATGGCGGCGATTGCCCCCACATCAGCGACTCAAAGATTTTCGCCTGGAACCTAAGCACTCAGCTGCTTGAACCAGTCAAGACTCTCAACGGTAGTTCCAGAAGGACGGTATTCACATCCGATCCATCCTGCGTAGCCGCGCTGCTCCAGCGCCGCGAACAAGGCAGCAAAGTCGATACTCCCCGTTCCCGGCTCGTGACGACCCGGGCAATCGGCTATTTGCACATGCACGGTTCTGTCATAGAAACGCGCCAGCACATCGGCTGCATCTCCGGTCAAAAGCTGCGCATGGTAAAGATCAAGAATCAGCCCGACACTCGGGAAGGTCTCCAGTACCTGTTGTGCCTTGCTGAAGTCAGACATGTAATAGCCCGGCATCGCCTCCGCGCTGATCACTTCGATCAGCGGCCGCAGCCCCTGGTCTTCCAAGTACTTGACCGCATATTCCAGGTTGCCCGCGTAGGTTCGCTCAGCGTCATTCTGCGTGGTAACGCCCGACATGATGTGGACATCCGCACACGCCAAGGTCTTTGCGTAGCGGGCGGCCTGGAGCAACCCGTCACGAAACTCCTCGCCCCTGCCCTGTAACGCGGCGATGCCTTTGGTCACGCCAGCCGGGGCGGCGAACTGAATCAACGGCAAACTGTATTGGGCTAGATGGTCGGCAAGCAGGCTGGCGTCGAATTCGTACGGTGACGGGAACTCCACTGCCCGGAAACCGGCGGCTGCGGCGGCTTCGATGCGTTGTAGAAAAGGCAATTCATTGAATTGGAAGCCGAGATGAGCATTGAACTTGAGCATTGGGTAATCATCCATCCTGGGAAGAAACGACATCATTAGCCTGGAGCATCCTTTGCCGCTCCAGCACTGCACTATCGCAAGTGCGTTCAACAATTAAAACCAGGTTTCCATCTGGATACCGTATTGCCACACCCCTCCCGCCTGGAAGTCGGACATGCCAAAGGAGTCGTTAGTACTGAACCTGTCCAGATCCGAAGACCAGTTCATGTAGCTGGCGAACACTCGCAACTCCGGACGCGAGAGTAGATCGCCGACGTCGAGTTTGAATGTCGGGGCGACCGTGAATTTCCAGAAGTTACCATCGACCGCATTACGTTGTAGATAGCCTTTGGGGTCGAGGTTCATGGTTTGCCAGCTCATTTCGTAGGCCATTTCGAAGTTGCTGTTGATTTTGTTGGCCAAGCGCACGTTGAGGGTGAGCCAGCGGTAGTCGTCACCTTTGACGTATCTATCCTTGCTCTGTTCAGCCAGCAAGCTGGGCCCGATGCGCCAGTCAGAGGTCAGCGGGGTCTCACCGTAAAGTGCCAGACGCAGCGCGCGGGCGTCGTCGATCAGTTCACCGTCCGAGCCGACGTTCTTGACCTCTGCCCCCAGGCCTTGCCCATAGAGCAGCGCCGTTTTGAAGAAGCCTTCCCTGCCGAAAAAGGTTTTCTGGTGATTGGCCAGCATGCTGTGCAAACCGGAATCCGCAGGCGTCAAACCGGCTTTATTGGTGCGGGTGCCAAAATCGTTTTTCTTGGCGCCGATGGCGTTGTACATCCACTGCCACTGGCCATCCTCAAAGAACTGGTTGGAGGTCAGGATGTAGCTTTCCACATCGGCATTGATACCGCCCTGACTGAAATCCCCGTAGCTACGCCCAATCAACGAGTAATTCGAGCGCCAATGCTTGTTCATCTGCACATCGTAAATTCCACCGCCGGTGCCGGCCAGGTAAACGACGTCCGAGTCCAGCCAGTGGATATCGAAATTATCTCTATCGAATCGCTTGCCTGCCCACAGCGTAGCGTTCTCGAAGACTGAATTGCCTTTGAATGCAGCGACATGGTCGAGCGTGGCGAACACTTGGCGTACGTTGAGTTTGCTTTCGTCGGCCGTCCAGTCATTGGAGCTTTCCACACCGTCGGCGATGGAGACGGTGAATTTGGAACGGGTACCGTTTTGCGCATAGACCTCTTTCGACAGGTCGATACGCATGTAGGTGTCGTCCTCGTTACCGAGTCGCCCGACTGCCCCGCCCACCGAACCGGCCGGCGTTGTATAAGGGCCGCCACGCCCGCCACCCAGCCCCTCGTCAACCAGCAATCCGGAGCGCGCATAGCCGTTGAAGCTGAATCCATCGGTGAGGTTCCCGGTACTGCCCTCCTTGTCCAGGCTTTGCTGACGGGCTTCGAGTTTTGCCAGTCGGGTATCCAGAGCCGGCGCCGAAATGGCTGTTGCGTTAGCCGCGACGGACTGCGAGGGAGGCGTCGCGAATTTGATCTGCTGCAATTCCCGGGCAAGTGCCTGGGTCTGCTGTTCGGCCGTGGTTGCACGCTTTTCTGCTGCGCTGGCACGCGCTTCAAGTGCGGCCATGCGCTCTTCCAGCGTCGCGGCCTGAGAAGCCGCTGCCGATGTGCCGAGCACGCCGACCAGTAGCCAGCTTGATCCTTTCTGCATGTTGATTCCCTGTTTTTTTTTTATTTTTTGGTTGCCGCAATTGCCTTTTTTGCGTGAGTCGCGAGTTGTCACAAACGACAAAAAAAGGATGCCTCCTCGCAAATACGCTGCTACATTTGGCGATGTTAACGTTAACTTTTCTAAAAACAAAAATAAAGGACGCTCGATGAAACACCTGAAATCGCTCCTGCCAGTTGCATTGATCACCCTGTCTGCCGCACTGCCATCCGTGTCGAACGCAACCGATCTGACGATCTCCTGCGGTGCGGTGGGTGCGGAGTTGCAGCTGTGCAAGGAAGCCGTCGATACATGGTCGAAACAGACTGGCAACAACGTCGAGGTGGTCTCCACGCCTAACTCGGCAACCGAGAGGTTGTCGTTCTACCAGCAGATCCTTAGTGCGCAGTCCGCCGACATCGACATCATTCAAATCGACATGGTCTGGCCGGGGATGCTGGCCAAACACTTGATGGATCTGCGTGAGGCGCTTCCCGCCAACGCGACCCAAGGCTACTTCCAGGCGCAGATCGATAACGCCACGGTCAACGGACGGCTGGTGACGATGCCGTGGTTCACCGACTCGGGGCTGCTGTATTACCGCAAAGACTTGCTTGAGAAATACAACAAACAGGTTCCTCAGACGTGGGAGGAAATGACCGCTACTGCCAGGGATGTGCAACAGGCTGAACGCAACGCCGGGAACGCCAATGCCTGGGGTTACATCTTTCAGGGGCGCGCCTACGAAGGGCTGACGTGTAATGCGCTGGAGTGGATCAGCAGCCAGCCGCAAGGCGGACTGATCAATCAACGCGGCGACATCGTGGTCAACAGTCAGGCCTCAAGAGCGGCGTTGACCCTGGCGAAAAGCTGGGTCGGAGATATCTCACCGCGTGGCGTGCTCAATTACACCGAGGAAGAAGGACGTGGCGTATTCCAGTCGGGCAATGCGCTGTTCATGCGTAACTGGCCTTATGTCTGGGCCCTGGTGCAAAGCCGGGACAGCGCCGTAAAAGACAAGGTCGGCGTCGCTCCCCTGCCCCGCGGCGGCGAGACCGGCGAGCATGCCTCCACCCTTGGTGGCTGGGGCCTGGCGGTCTCGCGTTACAGCGCCCATCCCAAACTTGCCGCCGAACTGGTGAGCTACCTGAGCAGTGCCCAAGAGCAAAAACGTCGAGCGCTGAAAGGCGCCTACAACCCGGTGATCGAATCGCTGTATCAAGATCCCGAGTTGCTCGCGGCCATGCCTTATTACGCTCAGTTGCACAGCATTCTCAACGCTGGAGTCATGCGCCCCGCCGCCATTACTGCCGATCGCTATCCACGGGTCTCCAATGCGTTCTTCGATCGGGTGCATGGCGTGCTGGCCGGCGAGTTGCAGGTCGATCAGGCACTCGCCGAACTGGAAAGCGAACTCACGCGCATCAAACGCCGGAACTGGTAAGCCACAAGGAAGGAAATCACCATGTCTGTCTCTACGACCCATGCCCCCTTTGACGAGCTGCTGCTCACGAGGGAAACGCCTGTACAACGTCGCCGGGTGCGCGCTGCCTGGCTGTTTCTGACGCCAATGCTGGTCTGCCTGGCCTTGGTGGCAGCCTGGCCGCTGCTGCGCACATTCTGGTTCAGCCTGACCGACGCCAGCCTGGCGGACACCGGTGGCGCAACCTTCATCGGCTTGAGCAATTATCTGCTGTTCAGCGGTTCCGGCTGGTCGGGCATCCTCGTCGATCCACAGTGGTGGAATGCGGTGCGCAACACGTTGTATTTCACGGTGGTCTCGGTGGGACTGGAAGTCATCCTGGGGCTGTTGGTGGCGTTGCTGCTGAACATCAAGTTCACCGGCCGTTCGCTGGTGCGGGCGTTGATTCTGATTCCGTGGGCGATTCCGACGATTGTCTCGGCGAAGATCTGGTCATGGATGCTCAACGACCAGTTCGGCATCATCAATCACCTGATGCTCAGCCTCGGTCTGATCGACGCACCTCTGGCCTGGACGGCAGATGCCGACCTGTCGATGTGGGCGGTGATCATTGTTGACGTCTGGAAGACCGTGCCCTTCGTCACGCTGCTGATGCTGGCGGCTTTGCAGATGTTGCCGAGCGATTGCTACGAAGCGGCCCGGGTCGATGGCATTCATCCGCTGAAGGTGTTCTGGCGCGTCACGCTGCCACTGTTGATGCCTGCACTGCTGGTGGCGGCGATCTTCCGCATCCTCGATTCCCTGCGGGTATTCGACGTCATCTATGTGCTGACCTCGAACTCGTCGAGCACCATGAGCATGTCGGTGTATGCCCGCCAGCACTTGGTGGAGTTCCAGGACGTCGGCTACGGCAGCGCGGCGTCGACACTGTTGTTTCTGGTGGTCGCGGTGATCGCCATGCTTTATCTCTACCTCGGACGCCGTCAAATGGAGGTCCGCGCATGAGCCCGCGCCTGCTGAAAAAAGCGCTGTTGCGCCTCGGATTCTGGTGCCTGATCGGGGTGTTGCTGCTGTATGCGGTTTTCCCGTTCTACTACGCCATCGTGACCTCGCTGAAGCCCTCCAGTGCCTTGTTCGAGGTGAGTTACTGGATCGAAAATCCTGACTTCTCCAATTACGCGGCGGTCCTCCACCAGGCCTCATTCCTGCGAGCGATCGGTAATTCGCTGGTGGTTGCGCTGTGCGTGGTGACACTGGCGCTGTTCCTCAGCCTGACTGCTGCCTATGCCTTGGGCCGGGTGAAATTCCGTGGGCGTGGCACGGTGTTGATGATGGTGCTTGGCGTGTCGATGTTTCCTCAGGTCGCGGTGCTGTCGGGACTGTTCGAAGTGATCCGCGCCTTGGGTCTGTACAACACCTCGTGGGCGTTGAT
Organism: Pseudomonas sp. IT-P395; assembly: GCF_949767675.1. NCBI lineage: Bacteria > Pseudomonadati > Pseudomonadota > Gammaproteobacteria > Pseudomonadales > Pseudomonadaceae > Pseudomonas > Pseudomonas sp. IT-P395. Next base: position 89,171 of record NZ_CATKPW010000061.1, on the reverse strand, counting down.
CCTCAGCTACACGATTTTCACCCTGCCCTTCACCGTCTGGGTGCTGACCACGTTCATGGGGCAACTCCCCCATGAACTGGAGGAAGCGGCAATCATGGATGGTGCGTCCCCGTGGGTGACGCTGACCCGCGTGCTGTTGCCGCTACTCTGGCCCGCCCTGGTCACCACCGGTTTGCTGGCCTTCATCGCGGCGTGGAACGAGTTTCTGTTTGCCCTGACGTTCACCCTCACCGACAGCCAACGCACCGTGCCGGTTGCCATCGCCTTGATTTCCGGCGGCAGCCCCCATGAATTGCCTTGGGGCTTGTTGATGGCTGCCTCGGTGCTGGTCACCGTCCCACTGGTGATTCTGGTGCTGATCTTCCAGCGCCGAATCGTTTCCGGTCTCACTGCCGGCGCGTTAAAGGGTTGATGCCCAATAAAGACAAGGAACCGCATCGTGATGAAATTGAAACTGGACAACGTCAACAAACAATTGGGCGGCGCGCGGATTCTTCGCGACATCAACCTGGAGATCGCTGCGGGTGAATTCGTGGTGTTCGTCGGTCCTTCGGGCTGCGGAAAGTCGACGCTGCTGCGCCTGATCGCCGGACTGGATTCGATCTGCGCCGGCGACCTGCTGATCGACGGGCGCCGGGTCAACGACCTGGAGCCGCGCGAACGTGGCGTCGGCATGGTCTTTCAGTCTTATGCGCTGTACCCGCACATGAGCGTCTACGACAACATCAGTTTCGGTCTCAAACTGGCCAAGACTGAAAAGAGCAGCCTGCGCGAGCGGGTGCTGAAAACTGCGCAAATCCTGCAATTGGACAAACTGCTGCAACGCAAGCCAAAAGAACTGTCTGGAGGGCAGCGTCAACGTGTGGCCATGGGCAGGGCCATGGCGCGCGAGCCGGACATTCTGTTGTTCGATGAGCCGCTGTCCAACCTGGATGCCTCCTTGCGGGTGCAGATGCGCAACGAAATCGCCCGACTGCATGACCGATTGCGCTCGACCATGATCTACGTCACTCACGATCAGGTGGAAGCGATGACCCTCGCCGACAAAATTGTCGTGCTCAATGGCGGCCATATAGAGCAGGTCGGCTCACCACGCGAACTCTATGAGCGCCCGGCCAGCCGCTTTGTCGCCGGTTTTCTCGGTTCGCCGAGAATGAATTTCCTGCCGGCACGCTTGCAGGCGCCGGGAGAAACCAGCCTGGTTGATACTCCGGTTTTGGGGATGACCACCCTGCCCTTCGACAGTTCGAACCTGGCGGCAGACGCCTCGCTGAGCCTGGGCGTTCGCCCGGAACACCTGTCGCTCAAAGCGGCGCCGGGAGCGGCTGGCGTCGTCGTGACCGGGGTCGAATACCTCGGCAGTGAAACCTATGTGCACCTCGATACCGGGCAGGACGAGCCACTGATCTGTCGTTGTGAAGTCAACGCCGGATGGCAGACAGGCGATCGGGTCGAACTGCAACTGGACATCGACAAGATCCACCTGTTCGACGCCGACGGCACGGCATTGAAGCGCCACCCGCACGCCATTCAATCCGTGGCGGATGACCTCTCTCTGCGCTCAATCCGGGCACGCGCCCTATGACCTTGTCTTTGAATACCCAGAGCGATCCCATGTCTTCGACCCTTGACCTTGCGCAGCGCGCCCTGGCTGACAGCCAGTCTCGCGTCATCGAGGATTATCGTCCCGGTTATCATATTGCCCCGCCGGCCGGCTGGATGAACGACCCGAACGGGGTCGTGTACTTCCGTGGCGAGTATCACGTTTTCTATCAGCATCACCCCTTCGACGCGAAATGGGGGCCGATGTATTGGGGCCACGCCAAGAGTGCCGATCTGGTGCACTGGCAGCACCTGCCCATTGCACTGGCACCCGGCGATGACTGCGACCGCGACGGCTGTTTTTCCGGTAGCGCCGTGGTCTGTGGCGATACCCTGGCGCTGATCTACACCGGGCACACCTGGCTGGGCGAAGTGGGTGACGAGCGCCTGATCAAACAGGTCCAGTGCCTGGCCACCAGCAACGACGGCATCCGCTTCGTCAAACACGGCGCGGTGATCGACAGCGCGCCGCAAGACAGCATCATGCACTTTCGTGACCCCAAGGTCTGGCAGGACGATGGTTATTGGTACCTGATTGCCGGCGCACGTCTGGGCGACAGGCCGCTGCTGCCGTTGTACCGCTCCACGGATCTGCACGTCTGGGAATTCCTCGACTATGTGTCCGCCGGCAGCGAGGGCGATGGCTATATGTGGGAATGCCCGGACCTGTTTCGCCTGAATGGACACGATGTGCTGCTGTACTCCCCACAAGGCATGCAAGCCGACGGTTATGACCGGCTCAACAAATACCAGACCGGTTATCGAGTGGGCCAGCTCGATAACCAGTGGCACTTCACCGGTGGACCTTTTATCGAGCTGGATAACGGCCACGATTTCTATGCGGCGCAAACGCTGTTGGCCGCCGATGGCCGGCGCCTCGTATGGGCGTGGCTGGACATGTGGGAAAGCCCGATGCCGAGCCAGGCCCATCACTGGTGCGGCATGCTAGGATTGCCACGCGAACTGGAACTGTGCGCCGATCGCCTTTGCGTATATCCGGCACGCGAGCTCAGCGCGCTGCGAATGGCGCAATTGCCGGGTACGCCGTGGTGGGAAGCGTCGGGAGCCCGCTGGGTGCCGGAGGTAAGCGGCGACATGCTCGAAATCCATGTGCATCTGGATCTGCTCGGCTGCACTGACGGCCACTTGGGAGTCGCCTTGCGCAGCAGCGTCGATGGCCGTGAAGAAACCCTGCTCTATTACGATGCATCACTGCAGCGTCTGGTGCTTGATCGCAGCCGCTCGGGTGCGCAAGTCACGGGCCAGCGCAGCGTGGCGATAGACCCGACACAAGAGCGCTTGGAACTGCGCGTGTTTCTTGATCGCTCATCCATCGAGGTATTCGACGAAAACGGCCGCTTCAGCCTCAGCAGTCGCCTCTATCCGCGCTCCGACAGTCTGGGCGTGAAGCTGGTGGCAGGCGGGAGTGGCGGGCGCGTCTCGATTGCCAAGGCATGGCCGCTCGGTTCTGGATGGTCATGAGCGGCGTCATTCGGGTCGCGAGAAGCCCGGGCCCTGTGTCATGATTCTGCGTCAACCTGACCGGCCGCACTTCGCATGACTTCAGTGAAAGACGTTGCACAGCTGGCCGGCGTGTCCCTGATGACGGTGTCTCGAGCGCTCAATTCTCCGGAAAAACTGAGCCCCGAAACCCTTCTACGGGTGCGTCGTGCCATTGATGAACTGCAATTCGTACCCAGCCTGTCAGCGCGCAAGATGCGCGGTGACAACCTGCAGTCGCGCACCATCGGTGTGTTCGCGCTGGACACTGCGACCACGCCCTTCGCGGTCGAGCTGCTGCTGTCCATTGAACAGACCGCGCAGCAGGCCGGCTGGAATGTCTTTATCCTCAACCTGCTAAGCAATCCGCCCACCGACCAGAACATCGATCTGATGCTGTCGCACCGTCCGGACGGCTTGATCTTCAGCGCCATGGGATTTCGCCAGGTCAGCATTCCCGAGCGATTGAAGAGCAAGCCGCTGGTGCTCGCCAATTGTCTGGCAGATGACAGCCGCCTCGTCAGCTATGTACCCGACGACGAAATGGGCCAGTATCGCGCCGTACACCACGCGTTGAGCCTCGGCTACAAGCGTCCTCTGTGTATCAATCTGCCGAAACAGAGTCTGGCATGGGGGCTGCGACAGAAAGGCCTGCAGCGTGCCTGTCAGGCATTCGGTCTGGCGCCTGACACGCTCCTGCAATACGACCTATCCGATCATGATGCCTACAGTGAAACAGCCGCTATCCTCGACCGGCATGTCATTGATGGTCGTCCCCAATTCGATATTTTGATCTGTGGCAACGACCGCATTGCCTTTTGTGCCTATCAGCTGTTGTTGGGGCGTGGCCTGAAAATTCCCGACGATGTTGCCGTCCTCGGCTACGACAACATGATCGGCATTGCCGAGTTGTTCATCCCGCCGCTGACCACGGTGCAACTGCCGTACTACGAGATTGGTCGCCAGGCTGCACGGCATCTGATCGAGACTCTGGAGCTATCGGGAACTCAGCGCGTTGACTGTCCATTGGTGGTCAGGACATCACTATAAGAGTTGGGCCGTTCGCTGAGAGCACTCCCGATTGCTTACGATTTGCCGATTGGGATCAGAAATCAACCGTCGCTGAAAGCAGATAGGTTCTCGGTGTCGACAACGTCAGTCCCGGTTCACTGTCATCGGACGCCCCTGCCGAACTCCAATAACGCTTGTCCAGCACGTTCTCGATATTCCCGCGCAAGGTGATGGTTTTGTCGTCAACCTTGAACGCATAGCGCGTGCCCACATCGAAGCGCTCCCAGGAATCGATTTCCTTCTCGTTGGACTGATCCAGGTACTGCGAACTGGAATAGATGCCACGGGTTGTCAGCGTCAGCCCTTGCACCGTCGGCACGTCCCACTCGGCGCCCAGATTGACGTTGTATTTCGGCGTCGCCGGCGCACGATTGCCGTCGAAGGTGCCATTGGTGGTCTTGGTCAATTCGCTGTCGATGTACATCACGCCGCCAAGCAAACGGAAGCCTTTGAGCGGTTCGCCGAACACGCTCAGCTCCACACCATTGTTCTCGCGTTTGCCATTGGGTCCGAAGACTCGCGTGGTGGCGTTGGTTTCGTACGCCGGTTGCTTGATGCGAAATACCGCAGCGGTCAGCGCGTAGGCGCCGGCATCGTACTTGGCACCGACTTCAACCTGACGGCTGATAAACGGCGGGAAGATTTCGTCTTCGTTGATGGAAGTCGACGGCGCGATTTTGCCCTGGCTCAGGCCTTCCATGTAGTTGGCGTACAGCGACAGCTTGTCAGTCGCCTTGAACAGAATGCCGCCCGAGGGCGAAACCTTTTCTTCGTCGTAAGCGGTGTCACCTTTGACGTCATCGCTCCAATCATCAACTTTCACGCGCTGCCAGCGAGCGCCGAGGGTCAGCAGCAATCGATCGTCGAAAAAACCCAAGGTGTCGGACAACGCCACGCCGCTGAAGCGGTTTTCCGTGTAGACCTTGGCGTCATTGCGTGTCGGCGTACCGGGTTTGGCGATTTCCACCGGGTCATACAGATTGCTGCGACCGGCCGCATAACGCGCGCCGCCATTCTCGAAATCCATATAAAAGTAGCTGGCCGCCAGATTGACTTCGTGGCTCACCGGCCCGGTGTAGAACCAGTTGCGCACGCCGGCCGTGGCGGTACGGACATTCTCGTCGCGAGTGAAATCTCGCGGTTGAACGCTGAAATCGCCGGCATCGTTGGTCACGGAAACGGCGTGGCGCAAGAAGTCATGATTACTTTTGCGCGCGCCGACGCCGCCGTACAGCATCACCGAGTCATTGACGTCGAACTCAGCGTTGAGCGTGCCGAAGGTGTCCTCGGTTTTCGCCTGAGTCCACGGTTGCGCGTAATTGCGATGCACGCTATTCGCGCTCGGAACCTTGGCATTCGCCGCGACCTGCACGCGCTCCTGCGGCGCGTCGGTATCGCGCTCGGTATGGCCGATATCGGTCGAAAGTCGCAAGCGATCACCGCGAAAATCCAGGCCGAGCACGGCCATGTCACGGTCGACACTTTGATGATCCCACTCGGTATCACCGGACTGTTTGACGCCGTTGAAACGCAGGCCGAACTGATTGTCCTCGCCAAACCGCCGGCCGACATCCACTGCGCCGCCGACCTGATTGTTCGACGCATAATTAGCCGTCAGCGAAGTGATCGGTTTGTCGGTGGCACGCTTAGGCACCACATTGATGCCTCCGCCCACGCTACCCCGTGGCGAGATGCCGTTAATGAGTTGGCTCGGGCCTTTGAGGATGTCGACGCGATCGGCCATTTCCATGTCAATGGTGTACGTCGGCAGCACGCCATAGAGCCCGTTGTACGCCACGTCGCTGTTGAACAGGCTGAAACCACGGATGGTGAACTGCTCGTAGCGGCCACCGGCCGGGTTGGTTGCACGCACCGAAGGGTCGCTGGCGATCAGATCGCCCAGCGTGCGTGCCTGCTGGTTTTTCACGGCTTCGCTGGTGTAGGTGGTCATGCTGAACGGGGTTTCCATGAAGTCTTTCGACCCCAGCAAACCCTGCGAGCCACGCCGCGCGACTTGGCCGCCGGCAAACACATCGGCATCGCTGGAACCAGTGGCACCGAGAATCGACGTCGGCGCCAGTTGCAGGCTGCTGCCCTCGGCGACTGGAATCAATGTGTAGGCATGATCGCCCAGCGGTTGCAGTTGCAGACCGGAACCCAGCAACAAGCGAGCGAACCCCTCTTCCACAGCGAATTCGCCGGATAAACCATTGCTGTTGCGCCCACTCACCAGTGCCGGATCGACCGACAGATTGACCCCGGCCAACCCGGCAAAGCGGGTCAGTGCGGCGCTCAAACTACCGGCCGGCACCTGGTAACTGCGCCGAGCGGCGTCTTCGGCCCAACTGGACTGGATCAACACAGGGCTGGCAGTCAGGCTCAGCAGGAGGCTCAACTGCAACAACGGACGCAAACGACTTGGGAATACTGCGGGCATTGGAAGAAGCTCTCGATTTTGTTCACTTACCTGCAATGACCGGTGAGGCGAAAAAAAGGGACAGGCTTCAGACGATATTTTTTCGCGGCGCCAGCGTTACCCAGAAACGCGTGCGCGAATGGACCTCCAATGGCAGGCTCGCCGCCAGCAGCGCCAGCACTTTATCGGTGTCGTCGAGACGGAAACTGCCGGTGACACGCAGACTTTCAAGTGCTGGCTCCCAGCGCAGAAGCCCCGAGCGATATCGGCTCAACTCGCGCAGGAAATCCCCCAACGGCTGGTTTTGCGCCATCAACACACCGTCACGCCAACCGGGCATTTTGGCGTCGAACAACGTGACCGGTCCGGCGCCGGAGGTCTGCAAATTGACCAGTTGCCCGGCGTTCAACTGCAGCGCCGGCCCGTGCAACGGCTGCAATTGCACCGAACCACTGACCACCGACACGGTGCAATCACGTTCGTTGAGGCGCACGCAGACTTCGCTGCGGCTGACAATGATCCGACCGTACGGCGCGTTGACCGTCAATGCCGTGCTACCCGGAACGTTGAGCGCCATTTCGCCGCGCACCAACGTCAACTGACGGCTGGCCAGAACGACGTTCACCGCGCTGGCGGTGTTCAGCTGCAAGGTGCTGCCGTCGGCTAGCCGTGTTCGCGTGTGCTCTCCGGTGGAAGTCTGCAAATCCGCGCGCCAGACGTCGAGCGGCAACTGGCGACTGATCAGCCACGCCGCAGGCACCAAAGCCGCCAGCCCCAGCGCCCTTTTCAATGCTGCACGCCGCGCCAGATCCGGGCGATCGAGTGTGGCCATGGCCAATTCTGTCGGCAGACTGGAAAAGCGCTGGCGCAGCAATTGAATCTTCTGCCAGGCGTTTTCATGGCGGCTATCGCTGTCGCGCCAGTGCTTCAGTCGCGCGTGATCGGCTTCACTGGCCTCGCCGGATTCGAGCAATGCCAACCACTGTGCGGCGGCTCGCGCCACTTCACGCGCTTCGGTGTTGGGTGCGACGCGCATCATAGATCCAACATCAAACAATGCTCGTAAGCCATTGCCATGTAACGTTTTATACTGCGTTCAGAAACCTGCAAACGTTCGGCGATTTCACGGTAACCGAGGCCTTCAAGCTGACTCAGGAGAAAGGCCCGACGCACCGCTCGCGGCAAACCATCGAGCAGCTCATCCAGCGCTTGCAGGGTTTCCAGCAACAGCCAACGTTGCTCGGGCGACGGCACGCATTCTTCGGGCAACTGCGCGAGGGCTTCGAGATAGGCCTTTTCGAGGCTGCGGCGGGTGTAGAAATTGCTCAGCAGGCGTTTGCCCACGGTCAGCAAATACGCACGCGGTTCGCGCATGTCGGCGATCGGTTGCGCACTGCAGAGTACGCGCAGGAAGGTGTCCTGACTCAGGTCCGCCGCATCCCACGCGTTGCCCATGCGCCGCCGCAGCCAGGTTTCCAGCCAGCCTCGATGGTCGCGATACAGTTCGTGCAGGTGCTGCGGCGATGGCGTCGCTGCTTCAGTCATCTCAAGAGTCCTGCGCGAAGTCAGTTTCAAATGAGAGTGATTCTATTTAACTTGCGCGCCGAGACAAAGCCTTTTTATCCAAGACGGCTTTCATGAGCGCTTCAAGGTCTCGCTCGGCAACTCCTTGAACAACGCCCGGTAACTGCTGGAAAACCTTCCCAAATGCCAGAACGACCACTGCATCGCCACCTCGGCAACCGTAGTTTCCGTGGGCCGACGCTTGAGCAATTCGCGGTGTGCACTGTTCAATCGGCGCAGGCGCAGCCAGTGACTTGGCGTCATGCCGGTGTAGGCCTTGAAGGCTTGTTGCAACTGGCGCAGTGGCACGCCCGCAACGTGCGACAGTTCGAGCAGATTGACGGTGTCTTCCGGCGAATCCGCCGCCCACTCTCCCACCCGTTTCATGATCATTCGCTCTTCGGTGCGCCGCTGTAACCCACCTCGATCAAGACTTGTATGAGCGTTGTCGAGGATGAACAGACAGTCTTCCAGCAGCTGCTGTGTCAGCGCATCTTTATCAAGCGGATCAACAGCTTGCGACAACTTTGTGAGAATCGAGCTTAACCAGCGACTGAACAAGGCGTTCTGCCCGCAATTGAGTTGGGTCATGAACAAGCCTTCGAGCTTCGCCACATTCAGACCGTGCTGACGGACAAACTCCGGGCCGAACACGACGGCGATTTCCTGATAGTTCTCCGGGGTGATCCAGATGTTGCGGCTGTCTTCATTGAGCAGGTACAGCGCGTTGTCGCTGCGATCAAAACAGAACGCCAAAGCACCCGATGGCGCACTGAAATTCTGCTCGACCCGGGTGTTCATCTGCTCTTCGTAGACCTCGACACCCTGCAGATCCAGATAGCGGATCTGCCCGGCGAAATGACCCGGCGACATCTGTTGGTAATGCTGGACCCAGCCCGGTGTGGCGCGGACTTGCTCAGCCACATCGGCGGTGTTGAATGCTTGAACCTGGAGCGGATTGCACGTTGTCATGGGGTGACCTTGCGCACTCTTTTGGTGCGCTTTGGTGCTGCTTAAAGTGGATAGATGGAACTGCAAGGCTCGCCCAAGATAGTCGTCAACGCGCCACAGGGGAAGGGGCGGAAGATGAAACCCGCCCTCCCCGGCGTCTATAAAACCAATAACGAGGTCTTTATGAATGCCCCTTTCGATCAGCTGTTCACGTGGCTGAAAGATCACAAGATTACCGAAGTCGAATGTGTGGTCAGCGACTTGACCGGCATTGCCCGCGGCAAGATCGCACCGACCAACAAGTTCCTGCATGAGCGAGGCATGCGTCTGCCGGAAAGTGTGCTGCTGCAAACGGTAACCGGGGATTTTGTCGACGACGACATCTACTACGACCTGCTCGATCCTGCCGATATCGATATGGTCTGCAAGCCCGTGGCTGACGCGGTCTACGTGATTCCATGGGCGATCGAGCCGACCGCCATCGTCATTCACGATACCTTCGACAAGTTCGGCAACCCGATCGAACTGTCGCCGCGCAACGTGCTGAAAAAAGTCCTGCAGCTGTACACCGATAAAGGCTGGAAGCCCATTGTTGCGCCGGAAATGGAGTTCTACCTGACCCAACGCTGCGAAGACCCGGACTTGCCGCTCAAGGCACCATTAGGCCGCTCGGGCCGTGCAGAAAGCGGTCGGCAGTCGTTCTCCATTGATGCTGCCAACGAATTCGATCCGTTGTTCGAAGACGTCTATGACTGGTGCGAACTGCAAGGACTGGATCTGGACACGCTGATCCACGAAGACGGCCCGGCGCAGATGGAAATCAACTTCCGTCACGGCGACGCCCTCGATCTGGCCGACCAGATCACCGTGTTCAAGCGCACCATGCGAGAGGCCGCACTCAAGCACAACGTCGCCGCGACCTTCATGGCCAAGCCGATCGGCGATGAGCCGGGCAGCGCCATGCACATCCACCAGAGCGTGGTGGACATCGCCACTGGCAAACCGATTTTCGCCAATGAAGACGGGCAGATGAGCGAGCTGTTCCTGCACTACATCGGCGGATTGCAGAAGTACATCCCGAAAGTGCTGCCGATGTTCGCGCCCAACGTCAACTCGTTCCGCCGCTTCCTGCCGGACACCTCGGCACCGGTCAACGTTGAATGGGGCGAAGAAAACCGCACCGTCGGCCTGCGTGTGCCGACTTCCAGTCCGGAAGCCATGCGCGTGGAAAACCGTCTGCCGGGCGCCGATGCCAACCCGTACCTGGCGATTGCCGCGAGCCTGCTCTGCGGTTACATCGGCATGGTCGAAGGCATCGCGCCGAGCGCTGCGGTCCAGGGCCGCGCTTACGAACGCCGTAATCTGCGCCTGCCGATCACCATCGAAGAAGCGCTGACGCAGATGGAAGAATGCGAAGCCGTAGCGCAATACCTTGGCGACAAGTTCGTCCGTGGCTATGTCGCGGTGAAACGTGCCGAGCATGAAAACTTCAAGCGCGTGATCAGCTCGTGGGAGCGTGAGTTCCTGATGCTCAGCGTTTAACCCAAACCAAAATATCCCCTGTGTCGATCGTTCCCACGCTCTGCGTGGGAATGCAGCCCGGGACGCTCCGCGTCCCATCCAAAGCCGAACGCGGAGCGTCCGTTGAGGCATTCCCACGCAGAGCGTGGGAACGATCATTATAAGAAGAGGTGTCGATATGCGTCTGTTGAAATCCGTACTCCCGGTCGCCCTGAGCGTGCTGTTCAGCGCTGTAGCTCACGCCCAACCGACGGTCAGCGTCTACAACTGGACCGACTACATCGGCGAAACCACCCTCGCCGACTTCCAGAGCCAAACCGGGATCAAGGTGATCTACGACGTTTTCGACTCCAACGAAACCCTCGAAGGCAAACTGCTCGCCGGTCGTACCGGTTACGACGTGGTCGTACCCTCCAACCACTTCCTCGCGCGTCAGGTAAAGGCCGGCGCGTTCCTTAAACTTGATCGCTCGCAGTTGCCGAACTTCAAGAACCTCGACCCGAAACTGCTCGAACTGCTACAGAAAAACGACCCGGGCAACGAGCACTCGGTGCCGTACCTGTGGGGCACTAACGGCATCGGTTACAACGTCGACAAGGTCAAACAGGTGCTGGGCATCGACCACATCGATTCCTGGGCGGTGCTGTTCGAACCCGAGAACCTGAAGAAACTCACCCAGTGCGGCGTGTCGATGATGGATTCCGCAGACGAAGTCTTTCCCGCCGTGCTTAATTACATGGGCATGGACCCGCGCAGCGAAAACCCCGAAGACTATAAAAAGGCTGAAGCGAAACTGCTGAGCATCCGTCCGTACATCACCTATTTCCATTCCTCGAAATACGTATCGGATCTGGCCAACGGCGATATCTGCGTAGCCTTCGGTTATTCCGGCGACGTGTTTCAGGCCGCCAACCGCGCCAAGGAAGCCAAGAACGGCGTGAACATCGCCTATGCGATTCCAAAGGAAGGCGCCAACCTCTGGTTCGATCTGTTGGCGATTCCGGCCGATGCGAGCAACACCAAAGAAGCCCACGCCTTCATTAATTACCTGCTCGATCCGCAGGTGATTGCCAAGGTCAGTGCGTCCGTCGGTTACGCCAACCCGAACCCGGACGCCAAGCAATACATGGATCAAGAGCTCGTCAACAACCCTGAGGTTTATCCATCCCAGGCAGTGCTCGACAAGCTCTACATCTCCTCTACCCCGCCCCAGGCGATCATGCGTCTGATGACCCGGTCCTGGAGCAAAGTGAAGTCGAACAAATGAATCAGTACACCCAGGAACACGCCCGCTCTTATTACGCCGCTTCGGCCCGGGCGAGCACACCCTATCCGCTTTTGGACAGTGACTTGACCGCCGATGTCTGCGTGATCGGCGGCGGGTTCACCGGGGTTAACACCGCCATCGAGCTGGCCCAGCGCGGATTGTCGGTGGTGTTGATCGAAGCCCGACGTATCGGCTGGGGCGCCAGCGGGCGCAATGGCGGCCAGTTGATTCGCGGCATCGGGCATGAGGTTGAAGGATTCGCCAAGTACGTCGGTCAGGAAGGCGTGCGTTACTTGCAGCGCGCCGGCATTGATTCGGTGGATCTGGTTCGGCAGCGCATTGCTGACAACGGTATCGAGTGCGACTTGCGCTGGGGCTTCTGCGATCTGGCCAATACCCCCGCACAATTCGCTGCGTTCAAGGATGAGCTAGTCGACCTCGCCGAACTCGGTTACGCCCACGAAACCCGACTGATCGGCCCGGAGCAGGTCCGCCAGCAAGTGGTCAACTCCGACATTTATGCCGGTGGCCTGGTGGATATGGGATCCGGCCACTTGCACCCGCTGGATCTGGTGCAAGGCGAAGCGCGACTTGCAGCATCGTTGGGCGTAAGGATTTTCGAGCAGAGTGAAGTGCTGGAAATCATCCATGGCCCGACCGTGCAGGTGCGCTGCGCAAGCGGCACGGTGCGGGCTGGCAGTCTGGTGCTCGGCTGCAATGCGCATCTGGACGAACTCGAACAACAACTCAGTGGCAAGGTGCTGCCGGCCGGCAGTTACATCATCGCCACGGAGCCATTGTCCGAGGCGCGCGCCGCGCAACTGATCCCACAGAACCTCGCAGTGTGCGACCAGAAAGTCGGCCTCGATTACTACCGGCTCTCGGCGGACCGGCGCTTGTTGTTCGGCGGTGCCTGCCACTATTCCGGACGCGATCCTTCGGATATCGCGGCTTATATGCGACCGAAGATGCTCAAAGTCTTCCCGCAACTGGCGGACGTGCGCATCGATTACCAGTGGGGCGGCAAGATCGGCATCACCGCCAATCGCTTTCCGCAGGTCGGCCGGCTCAAGCAGCACCCGAACGTGTTCTATGCGCAGGGTTATTCCGGGCATGGCCTGAACGTCACCCACTGGTGCGCGAAACTGCTCGGCGAGGCGATTCATGCCGGTCACAGCCAGGGCATGGACGTGTTCAGCGGCGTGCCGCACATGACCTTCCCCGGCGGCCCGGCCCTGCGTTCGCCACTGCTGGCACTGGGGATGTTCTGGTATCGCCTGCGGGAAATGCTCGGCTGACAGCACAAGCAGCGCTGTCGCGGTCTGATCGTTCCCACGCTCTGCGTGGGAACGCAGCCCGTGACGCTCCGCGTCACTGGACGCAGAGCGTCCCTTGAGGCATTCCCACGCAGAGCGTGGGAACGATCATCAAGCACAGGTGAGCTATACACATTTGCTCTATCGCCAAGCACTTCTATATTGATGAGGTGCTTTTGCGTTCCTGACGCTCAGTGCCCATTCAATCGAGGAGACATGGATGAAGTCGTCAACCACCGACGAGCCGCGAGCGCCAGGCCAAGCACCCGTCAAAACCCGCCGTTTCGGCATTTCACTCGTCTGGATTGTGCCGATTGTGGCGGTGCTCGTGGGCATTTCGCTGGTGGTGCACAACATCATGCAGGAAGGGCCGACCATCGTGGTCACCTTCAAGACCGGCAGTGGTCTGACGGCCAATAAGACCGAAGTCAAATACCGTAATGTGGTGATTGGCCAGGTCACCGATGTCGAGTTGAGCGACGACCAGAAAAGCGTCAACGCCACGATCAAACTGGCCAAACAGGCCGAAACCTTCACCCGTGAAGACTCACAGTTCTGGGTGGTACGCCCGCGAATCGGTGCCGGAGGCGTGTCGGGTATCGACACTCTGCTCTCCGGCGACTACATCGGTGCCGACATCGGCCAGTCCAACTCCCGAGCGAAAAACTTCAAAGGCCTTGAAAACCCGCCGCCGATCACCTACGGCGAACCGGGCAAGCGTTTCATGCTGCACACCCAGGATCTCGGTTCGCTGGACATCGGGTCGCCGGTGTATTACCGCAAGATCCCTGTCGGCCAGGTCGTCACCTACGCGCTGGCGCCTGACGGTAAAGGCGTGAACATCGAAGTATTCATTCACGCGCCCAACGATGCGTTCGTCACCGAAAACACCCGATTCTGGAACGCCAGTGGCATCGACGTCAGCGTCGGCGCCAACGGTTTTCAGGTGAAAACCGAATCCCTGTCCTCCATGCTGGTGGGCGGCATCGCTTTTCGCGCCCCGGATTACAGCCCCAACGACGTCGCCGCCGCCGATGACAAAGACTTCGAACTGTTCGCCGACCAGACCACCGCCCTCGCCCCGCCCAATGGCAAGGCGCAATACCTGAGTCTGCGTTTCGACCAATCCCTGCGCGGCTTGAAGGTCGGCGCACCGGTGGAATTCCTCGGCATGGAAATCGGTCGGGTGGTGGCGATCAATCTGGATTTCGACGCGAAAAAACGCAGCTTCCCGCTTAACGTCGGCATCGTTATTTACCCGCAACGTTTGGGCATGGCTTACGGAAAAATGCTCACCGCGTTCAAGCATGATCCCAACGATGAGGCCGCCGGTATTCGTCTGATGGGCACCTTCATCGACAATGGCCTGCGCGCCCAGGCCCGCAGTGGCAACCTGCTGACGGGGCAACTGTACGTGGCGCTTGACTTCTTCCCGAAAGCCGAAAAAGTTGCCTTTGACCCCACGGCGCGCCCGGTGGTGATTCCAACCGTGCCCGGCAGCCTCGAACAGCTGCAGGAAAAACTCGAAGCCGTGGTCGACAAGCTCAACAAGTTGCCGGTCGATCGCATCGCCAGCAACCTCGACAGCAATCTGGTCGAGCTGCGCAAAGGCCTGACCCAGTTCAACGCCAAGACTCTGCCGGGCGTGCAGAGCACCCTCGCCGACGTCAGCAAGACCTTGCAGTCCGCCAGCTCGACCCTGGCCGAAGATTCGCCGCAACGCGAGAAACTCACGGAAACCCTCGACGAACTCGGGCGCATGTCGCGTTCGCTGCGAGAGCTGTCGGATTACCTCGGCCGGCATCCGGAATCGCTGATCCGTGGTCGCCCCGATAACGCCGCGCCGCTGGATCTGAAAGGACCGCCGCGCAATTGAGCACAGGAGCTAACCCAATGGCTTTACCGCTGAAGATCACCGTGCTCGCTGCCTTCATGCTGCTGGGCGCGTGCCGCAGCGACCCGATCAGCTTTCACACCCTGACGCCGGTGCAGATCGCCAACACCCGGACCGGCGCGCAGATTCCGATTGAAGCGCTGAGCGTGCCGCCGCAGGTCGACCGTGCACAAATCGTTATCCGCCAGGGCAACAGCGGCCTGGCGATTCTGGAAACCGATTGGTGGGGGGCGACATTGGCAGATGAATTGCGCGGTGCACTGGCCGATCAATTGAGCAATAGCAGTGGCCAAGGCAACGTTTCGGTGCGCATCGAAGTGCAACGCTTCGACTCGATCCCCGGTCAGTACGGCCTGATCGACGCGAAATGGCGCTTGCGTCCCGTCGGCGCCACTGACAATGGCTTGCTGACCTGCCGTTCGACCCTGCAAACACCGTCCGGCCCGACCATCGATGATCTGGTGGGTGCCCAGCAGCACAACGTCAAACGGCTGGCCGAGCAGATCAGTCGGGCGGCCACCGGCAACCCGCGCACCTGCCCTTCGCCGTCCTGACGGGGCCTACAGATCGAAACGATCGACCGCACGCCGCCGCTCGTTGTCATCACGCACATCGTAGTTGGCGGTGGTCTGGATGTTGCTGTGGTGCGCGAGCTTCTGCGCAATCGACAAATCATGCTCCTCGATCACCCGCGTAATAAACGAACGGCGGAAATCGTGCGGCATGATCTTCACCCCGACCTGGGTGCCACGCTGACGGGCGATGTAATAGATCGCGTGTTTGGTGATGCGCTCGCGGGTGATATGACTGCCGCGACGGATACGGTTGAACAGAAAGGCGTCGTCGCTCTCACCCTCCTTCAGCTCTGAACGTCGCAGCTCCAGCCATGCATCGAGTTTGGCGAACGCCCACGCCGGTGCGTACTTGATCAGTTGCTTATTGCCTTTGCCGGTGACGGTCAGGCTGCGCTCGGTGAAGTCGACCTGATTCAAGTCCAGGTCCACCGACTCCGATTTACGCATGCCGGTGCCGTACAACAACGCAATCACCGCCGCATCGCGCAGCCCTTGCGGGCGTGGATCGGCGGCGCACACTTCCATCAGTTCGTGGATCAAAGTGCGCTTCAAGTTGCGCCCCT
The DNA here is from genome assembly GCF_949767675.1 of Pseudomonas sp. IT-P395. NCBI lineage: Bacteria > Pseudomonadati > Pseudomonadota > Gammaproteobacteria > Pseudomonadales > Pseudomonadaceae > Pseudomonas > Pseudomonas sp. IT-P395. The sequence goes on along the minus strand of NZ_CATKPW010000061.1, from coordinate 72,932 downwards.
GCGACAAGCGCGTGCCGGCAATGGCTTTGACCGAACGCATCTTCAACAAGTGATCCTGACTGATCAGGCTCATGCGCCAGGCTTCATTCATCACCCCGCGCACGGCATTCACATACAGCGACGAGGTATTCGGCGCATAGCCGTCGGCGCGCAATGCGGCGACCAGCGCCACGACGTCTTCCGGTTGCAGCCCGTGCCAGGGTATTTCTTCGATACCCACGTCTTCGAAACCGAGACGGTCAGCGGCATCCTGCAAGACATAACGCATGGTCAGTTGGCTGGACGGCGCCAGGCGGGCCAGATAAAGCGTCAGCGGATTAGTGGTGGACGGGGTGGATTCAGTACTCGACAAGTCAATCAAACGAAACGGCCTTGAATAGAAAACAGTTCAACAAAACAACTTAAAAGTGCAAACAAACTTATATAAAGAGCGACTCTTCCGTAGGACTTTTCGATTAAAAGAGCCGATGAACGGAAGAAGTCTGAACGGTGGCTGTATGGCTTACAGATAGACGAATCGCCGACCGTTTTTTCATGTTCCTTTGACAAAAACGCGCATAACCTTAGTTACAACAGGTTGCCCCGAAAGGCCTGCAACCCTGCCGTCCGTGGACTTAAAAGTCAATCAGGCATTCCCCGGCCGGTATCTCAACCCTTTGAAATTCCGTGTTTTTCAGACAATCGGCTGAAGGATGGCTGTCGCCCCGAGGTTCTTATGAGTCAAGCGTTTCTGCCGTTTTCCCGGCCGAGTATCGGCGATGAAGAAATAGCCGCAGTTGAACAAGTACTGCGTTCGGGCTGGATTACTACAGGCCCTAAAAGCCAGGCACTGGAAGAACAGTTTGCCGACTATGTCGGCTGCAAGCATGCAGTGGCACTTTCCTCGGCCACCGGAGGTATGCATATCACCCTGCTGGCCCTGGGCATTGGTCCGGGCCACGAAGTCATCACCCCGTCGCAGACCTGGGTGTCGACCGCCAACATGATCTCGCTGCTCGGTGCAAAACCGGTATTCGTCGATGTTGATCGCGACACCTTGATGACCGACGCCGCGCGCATCGAAGCCGCCATTACCCCACGCACCAAAGCAATCATTCCCGTGCATTACGCCGGCGCCGCGTTTGATCTTGACCCGCTGTATGCGCTGGCCGACAAGCACGGCATCGCGGTGATCGAAGACGCCGCGCACGCTGCCGGCACCCGCTACAAGGGGCGTCACGTCGGCGCGCAGGGCACGGCGATTTTCTCCTTCCATGCGATCAAGAACATGACCTGTGCCGAAGGCGCGATGTTCGTCACCGACGACGAAGCCTTGGCCAGCCGCGTGCGCATGCTCAAGTTCCATGGTCTGGGCGTCGACGCCTACGATCGCCTGACCGGTGGCCGCAAGCCGCAGGCGCAAGTGATGGAGCCGGGGTTCAAATACAACCTCGCCGACATCAACGCCGCGATTGCGCTGGTGCAACTGGAGCGTCTGGACGCAATCAACGCCCGCCGCACGGAACTGGCCGCCGCCTACCGGCAAAAACTCGAAGGCCTGCCGGTGCAACCGCTGGCCCTGCCCGCTTACGCACAAACCCACGCCTGGCACCTGTTCATCCTGCGCATCGACAGCGAGCGCTGCGGCATGGACCGCGAAGCCTTCATGAAAGGCTTGCAGGACCAGGGCATCGGCACCGGTATCCATTTCATCGCCACCCACCTGCACACCTGGTATCGCCAGCGTGATCCCGATCTGTATCTGCCCGACACCGAGTGGAACTCGGCGCGGCTGTGCTCGATTCCGTTGTTCCCCGACATGAGCGATCAGGACCTTGATCGCGTGGTCGGCGCCATCGCCACTCTTATGGACAAACGCCCGTGAAACCCTATCCGATCCGCTGTGTGTCGATCGTTATCCCGGTCTACAACGAACAGGACAGCCTGCCGCAACTGCTGCGCCGCACCGAGGCGGCCTGCCGGATGCTGCGTCACGATTACGAAATCGTCCTCGTTGACGATGGCAGCCGTGACGAGTCCGCCAACCTTCTGGAAGAAGCTGCGAGCCGTGAGGACAGCCCGTTCGTGGCGGTCATCCTCAACCGCAACTACGGCCAGCACGCAGCAATCATGGCCGGTTTCGAACAATGCAAAGGCGATGTCGTCATCACCCTCGACGCCGACTTGCAGAACCCGCCAGAAGAAATCCCCCGGCTGGTTGCTGAAGCGGAAAAGGGTTACGACGTGGTCGGCACCGTGCGCGGCAACCGTCAGGATTCGGCCCTGCGCCGCTATCCGTCGAAGCTGATCAACCTCGCCGTGCAGCGCTCTACGGGCGTCGCCATGAGCGACTACGGCTGCATGCTCCGCGCTTACCGGCGGACGATCATCGACGCGATGCTCGCCTGCCGTGAACGCAGCACCTTCATTCCGATTCTGGCCAACAGTTTCGCCCGCCACACCACCGAAATTGTCGTCGCCCACGCCGAGCGTGAGCACGGCGATTCGAAGTACAGCCCGATGCGTTTGATCAATCTGATGTTCGACCTGATCACCTGCATGACCACCACACCTTTGCGCCTGCTGAGCATCGTCGGTTTCACCATGGCCGGGCTTGGATTGCTGTTTGCCTTCGCGTTGATCGTCATGCGCCTGGCGTTCGGTGCCGGCTGGGCCGGTGACGGCATGTTCGTACTGTTCGCCGTGCTGTTTGTGTTCACCGGTGGCCAGTTCATCGGCATGGGCCTGCTCGGTGAATACCTCGGGCGCATGTACAGCGACGTGCGCGCCCGCCCGCGTTTCTTCGTTGAAAAAGTCTTGCGCGGCCAACCCGCCATGCCGCCGCGCGCCATCACCGTCGACGGTCTCTCCTCCTCCAATGATCAGGTTCTCTCATGAGCGCAAAAACTGTTGTCTTCGCTTATCACGATATTGGCTGCGCCGGCATTCAAACGCTGCTCGACAGCGGCTATGACATTGCGGCGGTGTTCACTCACGCCGATGACCCGAAAGAGAACGCCTTCTACGGATCGGTTGCGCAACTTTGTGCCAACAAAGGCATCCCGGTGCACGCGCCGGAAGACGTCAACCATCCGTTGTGGATCGAACGGATTGCCAAACTCGCCCCTGAGTACATCTTCTCCTTCTACTACCGCAACCTGCTGAGCGAGTCGTTGCTGGCCGTGGCCAAAAAAGGCGCGTTCAACCTGCACGGCTCGCTGTTGCCGAGCTACCGCGGCCGCGCCCCGGCGAACTGGGTGCTGGTCAATGGCGAAAGCGAAACCGGCGTCACCTTGCACCGCATGGTCAAACGTGCCGATGCCGGCGCCATTGTTGCCCAACAGCGCGTGGCCATCGAACGCAGCGACACCGCTTTGAGCCTGCACGGCAAGTTGCGCATCGCCGCCACCGATCTGCTGCGCGACACGCTGCCGGCGATGCTGCAAGGCAAGACCAGCGAAACCGCGCAGGACGAATCGCAAGCCACCGTGTTTGGTCGTCGTACCGCAGCGGACGGCAAACTGGTCTGGGCGAAACCTGCCGAGCAATTGTTCAACCTGGTTCGCGCGGTGACCCAACCGTATCCGGGCGCTTTCTGCGCGGTCGGTGAGCACAAACTCATCGTCTGGAGCGCCGAAGTCGTCAAGGGCAACGACGGCCAGGCACCCGGCCGCGTAATCAGCGTTGATCCGCTGCGCATTGCTTGTGGTGAAGATTCGCTGGTGATCCTCTCCGGCCAACGCAACGACAACGGCCTGTTCCTCAGTGGCCCGCAACTGGCCAACGAACTCGGTCTGGTCGACGGCTCGCTGTTGCGCGGAGCTGAATCCGGCCGCGCACCGCGTCGCACTCGCGTACTGATCCTTGGCGTCAACGGCTTCATTGGCAATCACTTGTCCGAGCGTCTGCTGCGCGATGACCGCTACGAAGTCTATGGCCTGGACATCGGTTCCGATGCCATCGACCGTCTGCGCAGCCATCCGCACTTCCACTACGTCGAAGGCGACATCAGCATTCACTCCGAGTGGATCGAGTACCACATCAAGAAGTGCGACGTGGTCCTGCCGCTGGTGGCCATCGCCACGCCGATCGAATACACCCGCAACCCGCTGCGCGTGTTCGAACTCGACTTCGAAGAAAACCTGAAACTGGTGCGCTACTGCGTCAAGTACAACAAGCGCGTGATCTTCCCGTCGACCTCGGAAGTCTATGGCATGTGCCAGGACAAGCACTTCGACGAAGACACCTCCAACCTGGTGGTCGGCCCGATCAACAAGCAGCGCTGGATCTATTCGGTGTCCAAACAACTGCTGGATCGGGTGATCTGGGCCTACGGCGCCAAGGGTCTGAATTTCACCCTGTTCCGCCCGTTCAACTGGATGGGCCCGCGCCTTGATCGCCTGGACTCGGCACGCATAGGCAGCTCCCGCGCCATCACTCAGTTGATCCTCAATCTGGTTGAAGGCACGCCAATTCGCCTGTTCGACGGCGGCGAGCAGAAACGCTGCTTCACCGATATTGCTGACGGCGTCGAGGCACTGGCGCGGATCATCGATAACGACAACGACGTCTGCAACGGCCAGATCATCAACATCGGTAACCCGGACAACGAAGCGAGCATCCGTCAGTTGGGCGAAGAGTTGCTGCGTCAGTTCGAAGCGCATCCGCTGCGTGACAACTTCCCGCCGTTCGCCGGTTTCCGCGACGTCGAGAGCAAGGCGTTCTACGGCGCCGGTTACCAGGACGTCGAGCACCGCAAACCAAGCATTGCCAACGCCAAGCGCCTGCTTGACTGGACGCCGACCGTGGAAATGCGCGAGACCATCGGCAATACGCTGGATTTCTTCTTGCGTGAAGCCATGCTCGAACAAGCGGACAAGCGTTGATGCAGGCCGGTCTACGCATCGACGTCGACACTTTTCGCGGCACCCGTGAAGGTGTGCCGCGCTTGCTGGAAATGCTCGACGAGGCGCAGATCAAGGCGACGTTTTTCTTCAGTGTCGGCCCCGACAACATGGGCCGGCATCTGTGGCGTCTGATCCGCCCGCAGTTCCTCTGGAAAATGCTCCGCTCCAATGCCGCCGGCCTGTATGGCTGGGACATTCTACTGGCCGGCACCGCGTGGCCGGGCAAACCGATTGGCCGTGACCTCGGGCACCTGATGCGTCAGGCCCGCGATGCCGGTCATGAAGTCGGTCTGCATGCCTGGGATCACCACGGCTGGCAGGCCAACGCCGGGCGCTGGAGCAATGCGCAACTGATCGAGCAGATCCGTCAGGGCGTCGACACCTTGAGCGACATTCTCGGTGAAAAAGTCGAGTGTTCGGCCGCCGCCGGTTGGCGTGCGGATGAACGCGTGATCGAAGCCAAGCAAGCCTTCGGCTTTCGCTACAACAGCGATTGCCGTGGACAACGCCTGTTTCGCCCGTTGCTGGCCGACGGTACGCCGGGTACTCCACAGATTCCCGTGGACCTGCCGACCTTCGACGAAATCGTTGGCCCCATCGTCGCAGCGCGCGACTTCAACAGTTTCATTCTCGATCACTTCCGCCCGCAACAGCTCAACGTCTACACCATTCATGCCGAAGTGGAAGGGATTCTGATGGCTGAGGATTTTCGTCAATTGCTGGCCGCTGCACGTCAGCGCAACATCGAGTTCAAACCGCTGGGCGATTTGTTGCCCGAGTTCTTCAACACCTTGCCCGTGGGCCGTGTGCAACGCGGCGCCCTCGACGGCCGTGAAGGCTGGCTGGGAGTGCAAGGCGCATGACTAAACGCTGGACGCTGCCACTGTTGTTGCTGGTCATTTGCTTGCTGGCCTATCTGCTGCCGCTGAGCACGCATGGTTTGTGGATTCCCGACGAAACCCGTTACGCGCAGATCAGTCAGGACATGCTGCTGAGCGGCAACTGGGTGTCGCCGCACTTCATGAGCCTGCGCTATTTCGAGAAGCCGATTGCCGGTTACTGGATGATCGCGCTGGGGCAGGAATTGTTTGGGCAGAACCTGTTCGGCGTGCGCTTTGTGTCGGCGCTGAGCACCGGATTGAGCGTGCTGCTGTGCTATCTGGTCGCCCGGCGTTTGTGGAACGAACCGCGCAAAAGCTTCGTCTGCGCCCTGCTCTACATGAGTTTCACCATCGTCGCCGGGCAGGCCGGTTACGCCAACCTCGATCCGCAATTCACCTTTTGGGTCAACCTGAGTCTGGTGGCGCTGTGGTTTGCCCTCGACAGCTACACCAGCGGCAAGCGCATGGCGGCCTGGGCACTATTGGGCCTGGCCTGCGGCATGGGTTTCATGACCAAGGGATTCCTCGCCTGGCTACTGCCGGTGTTGATCGCCCTGCCATGGATGCTCTGGCAAAAACGCTGGCGTGAACTGCTGATGTTCGGCCCGGTGGCGATTGCCGTGGCGATCCTCGTCAGCCTGCCGTGGGTGCTTTCGGTGCATGCACAGGAGCCGGACTACTGGCGGTTCTTCTTCTGGCACGAACATATTCGTCGCTTTGCCGGTGATGACGCGCAACACGATGCGCCGTGGTGGTTCTATCTGCCGCTGCTGGTGGCGTTCAGTTTGCCGTGGGCGGGATTGCTACCGACGGCGTTCAAGCAAGCCTGGCAAAGCCGCGCTCAGCCCAACGTCGTGTTTTTGCTGCTGTGGCTGCTGATGCCGCTGCTGTTTTTCAGCCTGAGCAACGGCAAATTGCCGACCTACATCCTGCCGTGCCTGCTGCCGATGGCGTTGCTGCTCGGTCATGCGCTGGCCGATCGTTTGCGTCTGGAGCAAGGTCGCGCGCTGAGCATCAACGGTGTGCTGAATCTGTTGCTGGGCATCGTCACGTTGATCGCGCTGGTCTATCTGCAACTGACCAAACCGGTCTACGACCACGAACTGCACAGCATGGTGCTGGTGTTTATCGCGCTGATCGGCTGGATCATCGCCAACCTGCTGCAAGCCTTTCTGCCGCTGCAATGCTGGGCAGCACCGGCGCTAGGCAGCCTGTTGCTGATCGCAGTGTTGCCGGCAGCGCTGCCGAAGTCGGTGGTCGCCAACAAGATGCCCGATCAGTTCATCAAGCATCACGTCAGCGAACTGGCGCAGACCGATCACCTGCTGAGTAACGACCTCGGCGCTGCGTCGGCGCTGGCCTGGCGCCTGAAAACCCCGCAAGTGGCGTTGTACAACACGATAGGCGAATTGAAATATGGCCTTGCCTATCCTGACGGCATTCAACAACGGGTCGATCCCGAACACGTACAACAGTGGATGCGTGAGGCGCGCCGCAGCGGTTCAGTCGGCGTGGTGATGCGCGTCAAGGGGCAGGACGAACTGGACGAAATCGATAGATTGCCTAAGGACGGCATCCGTTATGAGCAGGGCAACCTGGTGATCATGATCCTGCCCAAGGAGGCGTCATGAGCCTGTTGCTCCTGTTGGCTGCGTGCCTGCTGACTTGTCTGGGGCAGATTGCGCAGAAGTACGCCGTGGAGAGTTGGCGCGGGGGCGATTCTTCGCTGACCGCCAAACTGCGCTCGCCGTGGTTATGGCTGGCCCTGCTCGCCCTCGGCTCGGGCCTGTTGGTCTGGCTGCTGGTGTTGCAGCGGCTGGAAGTCGGCATTGCCTATCCGATGCTCAGCCTCAACTTCGTGCTGATCACTCTGATCGCGCGCTTCGTCTTTCGTGAGCCCATCGACCGCCAGCATTGGCTTGGCGTGGCATTGGTCATCGGCGGCGTGGTTTTGCTGGGGCAACCGTCATGAATCAACGTCGCGGCATCACGTTCGCGCTGAGCAGCGTGCTCCTCGTCAGCGCTGCGCAACTGGGCATGCGCTGGAGCATGACCCGCCTGCCCGCGCCGGAACAATGGCTGCACATCGACAGCCTCGACCTGCGAGCGTTGGCCGTGGTCGTCGCGGCGATTTTCACCTACACGCTGTCGATGCTCTGCTGGCTCGCCGCCCTGCGCGATCTGCCGCTGGGCCGGGCGTACTCGCTGCTGAGCATCAGCTATGCGCTGGTTTATCTGCTGGCGGCCAGCCTGCCGCTGTTCAACGAATCCTTCAGTTTCACCAAATCACTGGGCGTGGCGCTGGTCATGCTCGGGGTCATCACCATCAACACTCGTCCGGCTCGTGCGCCCGAATTCAGGAGTGCTCCATGAAAATCACAGTATTTGGCAGCGGTTATGTCGGTCTGGTGCAAGCGGCTGTGTTGGCCGAAGTCGGCCATGATGTCGTGTGCATGGACGTCGACCAGAAGAAGGTCGACCTGTTGCGCCAGGGTCATGTCAGCATCTTCGAACCGGGGCTGGCCAGCCTCGTTCGGGAAGGTCTGGATTCGAAACGCCTGCAATTCACCACCGATGAACAACTTGCCGTGCAGCACGCTCGGGTGGCGTTCATTGCCGTCGGTACGCCGTCGCGTGAAGACGGCTCGGCCGATCTGCGTTATGTGCTTTCGGTAGGTGATGCGATTGCCCGCCATCGTGAGCAGCCGTTGATCATCGTCGAGAAATCCACGGTGCCGGTGGGCACCGGCGATACGCTGCGCACGCACATCGAAAAGGCTTTGATCAAGGTCGGCCGCCTGCTGCAGTTCGATATCGTCTCCAACCCGGAATTTCTCAAGGAAGGCTCGGCGGTTGCCGATTGCCGGCGTCCGGACCGTATCGTCATCGGATGCGAAGGCGATGAAGTGCGCGACGTGATGCGCGATCTGTACTCGCCGTTCAACCGCAACCATGACCGCATCATGTTCATGGACCTGCGCAGCGCCGAGCTGACCAAGTACGCCGCCAACTGCATGCTGGCGACCAAGATCAGCTTCATCAACCAGATCGCCGAACTGGCCGAGCACTTGGGCGCCGACATCGAATCGGTACGCCAGGGCATCGGTGCCGACACGCGCATCGGTTACCACTTTATCTACCCGGGCTGCGGCTATGGCGGTTCGTGCTTTCCCAAAGACATGCGCGCGCTGATCCACAGTGCCGAAGAAGCGCATTGCTCCAGCGACTTGCTGCAAGCGGTCGAGGCGATCAATCAGCGCCAGAAACACAAACTGTTCGAGCGTATCAACGCGTTCTACCGCGGCGATCTGCGTGGCAAGACCTTTGCCCTGTGGGGGCTGGCATTCAAACCCAACACCGATGACATGCGCGACGCGCCGAGCCGCGTGTTGCTGGAAGAACTGTGGGCCGCCGGTGCCAGCGTGCGTGCCTTCGACCCGGAAGCCATGCAGGAAACCCAGAACCTTTACCCGGACGAGTCGAAATTGATGCTGATGGGCACGCCGGAATCGGTATTGCCCGGCGCCGATGCGTTGATCATCTGCACCGAGTGGCAGCAATTCAAGGCACCGGATTTCGACCTGATCAAACAGCGCCTTAACACCCCGGTGATTTTCGACGGCCGCAACCTGTACGACGCCGAGCGCCTGGCGCGCAATGGCTTCCAGTACTTCCCGATGGGCCGCGGCGAATCGCGTAAGTTGCCGATCCCGCTGCAACAGTGGCCGCACGCGTCCGACGTCGCTTGATTACGCTGTCGCCTGAGATTCGCCGGCAGTCGCTGATCGCAGGGCTGCTGGCGTTTTTATTGTTCATTGCCGGGGTTTTCGGGCAGGCCCCGATTGGTTTCGATTCGCGGTTTGTGTTGTTCGCGCAGGAAATGCTGCGCCATGGGCCGACGCTGTTTCCGACGACTTATGGTCAGCCGTACGCGGATTATTCAGCAGTTTCGACGCTGTTTATCTGGCTGCTGTCGTTGCCGTTCGGTGCGGTGAATGCGTTGACCGCGTGGGCGCCGAGTGCGATCGCCGGCGCACTGATCGTGACGCTGATGTACCGACTGTTGGCACCGTACTCGCGGCGCTGGGCGTTGATCAGTATTGCGTGGCTGATGCTCACCAGTGGCTTTGTCACCGAAGTGCGCGCGGTGTCGCAGGATTTGATGCTCGCGGCGGTGGCGTTCGCGGTGTTCTATCTGGGGTATGCCCATGATCATTTTGGCGGCAGGCGTCACTGGCCGCTGATCTTCGTTTTGCTGTTGCTCGGTTTCGGCATTCGCGGGCCGATTGGTCTGGTGGTGCCGACCGGCATGCTCTGCAGTTATTACCTGTTCAACCGGCAATGGTCGCGACTCTTGGTGTTCGGTGTGTTGGCTTCGCTGTTGCTTGCCGCGTGTGTCGGGTTGTTGTTATGGCTAGCGCAGGTCAGCGGTGGGCCGGTGTTTTTGCAGGACGTGATCCGCATGCAGTTCATGGGGCGCATGGACGGCAGCGAAGGCGTCAGCGGTTCGCTGTATTACTTCACTAGCTCCTTTGGTAACTATGCCCTCGCCTACCCGTTGGCATTGCTGGTGTTGGCGGCGGCCTGGCTGAGCAAACCACAGCAGCGTGGCCCGGCGTTACGCCTGGTGCAGTATTGCGCGGCAGCCGGACTGATTGTGATGGTCGGCTTGTCGATTCCCCAGGCGAAGAAGGCGCGGTATCTGCTGCCGATGCTGCCCATGGCGGCGATCATTGCGGCGTATCCGTTTCAGGTGGCGCATGGGTGGGTATTCCGGTCGTTGCGCGGCTTGATGCTCGGCTTGTGGCTGGTCACGCCGGGCTTGTTGATGGTGGTGTTGCTGATCGCCCGACGGCGGTTTCCCGAGCAGTTGAGTGACGTGTCTGTTGTCTTGATCGTGCTGGGCGTGCTGCAACTGCTCGGGCTGTCACGCTTGTTGATCCGGCGTTGGCGCCCGGAAGTGCTCGCGCTGGGTGCGGTGTTGGCACTGTGGTCGGTTTATGCGGCCGTGTTCGAACCGGTGGAGCAGCGTCTGTACGACACGCAAACGTTCAGCCGCGAGGTCTTCGCTCAGATCCAGCATAACCCCGCACCGCTGGTGCTGCACGGCATGGGCAAGGACGCGAAGGCGATCAAGTTCATGGTCAATCTCCCGCAGGATCTGCAACCGCAGTTCAGTGACTCGATCCAGCAACTGGAGGCGATCAAAGGCCCGGCGTGGCTGATGATGGACCGCAGTGATCTGGCATCCCTCAAGGGCACGCCGCTGGAAAGCGCGCAGCCAGTGTTGAGTGGGCGTTTCGACAAAAACGACTATGTATTGCTGTGGCTGAAACCGTAACCTGTCCAGCTCTCGACCGGCAGGATGCGCCTCAACATGACCTTCGACGTACGCCGCGCCAGCCTTGCTGACGCGCAAGCCCTCCCCGCGATCGAGCATTCGGCAGCGCAATTGTTTCGTCTTGATCCGCCATTGGCGTGGCTGGCTGATGCCGAGGTGCCCGATGCTGGCCAACATCTGCTGGCCATCGAACAGGCGTACGTGTGGGTTGCTGAACATAGCGGTGGGCAACTGACTGGATTTGTTCGTGCTGTCGACATTGATCAGCACCTGCACATTGAGGAGCTATCCGTCAGTCAGGCTTTTCAAGGACAAGGCATCGGTCGCGCACTGGTTGCGGCAGTCATTGAACAAGCGCGCGCGATGCAGTTGAACTCAGTGACATTGACCACCTTTCGCGATCTGCCATGGAATGCACCGTTTTATCAGAGGATGGGGTTTGTCGAGTTGGCGAATGTAAAAGCCGAACGCCATTTACGCGATGCGCTGCAAGCCGAAATCGTCTGCGGATTTCCCCCAGAGCGGCGCTGCGCCATGCGCCTGCGCCTGATTTGAAAGCAATGAAGATCCTTGTGGGAGCGAGCCTGCTCGCGAAGGCGGAGTGTCAGTCAACATTGATGTATCTGGTACAACGGCTCCCACAGGAATTGTGGTGTGGCGGCTTGACCGGTGGTGACTGCCCGGTAAGGATGGCGTACGCCCGCCCAGCATTTGAAATAAGGACATTGACCCTTCGTGGCCACCTACTCGCGCCTCATCCGCCGGTTGATGATCAGTTCGCTGACCGTCGTTATCAGCCGCGCCCTGATCAGCCCGCTGCTGACCCTGTTCCTCAGCAACAAGCTCAAACTCAACCCGCAGGATGTCGGTCTGCTGTTGGGCATTGCGGTGTTCAGCGCCACGTTGCTGTCGCTGTATGGCGGCTACATCATCGATCGGCTGGACAAGCGCCGGTTGCTGATCCTGACCATGCTCTCCAGCGGCATCGGCCTTATCCTGCTGACCTTCGCGCAGAACCTGTATCTGGTCACCCTGGTGCTGATCATCAGCGAAACGGCGTCGGCGCTGTTCCTCATCTGCGCCAAAGCCATCCTCAGTGAAAACCTGCCGGTGGGCCAGCGGGTCAAGGCGTTTTCCCTCAACTACACATTGACCAATATCGGCTATGCGGTCGGCCCGATGATCGGCGTGGTGATTGCCGGGGTGCAGCCTTCGGCGCCCTTCATCGTTGCCGGTGCGATTGCCATCGGCAGCATATTTTTGCTGCTCGGCGCCGCCCGGGAAGCCAGCCCGATCGCTCCAGTCGCTGCGCCACCCAGCTTTCTGAAAACCCTGATCATCCTGAAAAACGACCGCACGATGATCCTGTTTACCCTGGGCTGCCTGCTCAGCACGCTGGTGCACGGGCGTTTCACCCTGTACCTGTCGCAATACCTGCTGGTCACCCACACCCAGCAACAGACGCTGGAGACCATGGCCGCCCTGCTCGCCTGCAATGCAATCACGGTGATCCTGTTGCAGTACCAGATCGGCCGCCTGCTCAGCCGAGAACACCTGCGTCACTGGATTGCCGGCGGCACTGCGTTGTTCATCGTCGGGCTGATCGGTTTCAGTCTGGCCGACAGTCTGCTCGGCTGGTGCGTGGCGATGTTTATCTTCACCTTGGGCGAGATGATCATTTACCCGGCCGACTTTTTGTTCGTCGACACCCTCGCCCCGGAAGAACTGCGCGGCAGCTACTACGGCGCGCAGAATCTGGCGGCGTTGGGTGGTGCGGCCAGTCCAGTCATGTGCGGATTTCTGCTGATGCACACACCGGCGCCGAGCATGTTTTATGCCTTGAGCGCACTGGCGGCTGTGGGCGGCTACTTGTGCTTCGTCAGTGGCCGTCGCGTCGCTTCAATGCAAAATTAATGCACTAAATCTTCATTAATATGAATTTGTCAGCATCGAGTTTGCCCGGCACACTGTGCACGTTCCTCCCCCAATGTTGGAACACTTCGAGGGCTTTCCGGATATGCCGGACAAGTCCTTTTTTTTGCCTCGAATTTGCTGCAAGGATCGGATTCACATGCTCGCTCGCTGGTTGCCCGCCGCCATCAATACCCGCCCGACCGAATGGAGCCGCGCCGCCATTGGCATGGCATTGGGCACATTGTTCAGCGTGTGGTTGTGCGCGCAGGTGTTCGGTCACGACGTCGCCTATCACCTGATTGGCCCGCTGGGGGCATCGGCGGTGTTGCTGTTCGCCGTGTCATCCGGCGCCCTCGCCCAGCCATGGTCGATTCTCGGTGGTTATTTGTGTGCCGGCGTTGTGGCGTTGCTGGTCGCTCACGTGCTCGGCCGAACTCTGGGCAGCGCCTGCCTGGCGGCGGGCATGGCGCTGATTCTGATGTGCTGGCTGCGTTGCCTGCATCCGCCGGCCGGGGCGTTGGCATTGACGCTCGTATTGGCCGATCCAGCGACCATCGCGATGGACTGGAAAGCCATGGAACCGGTGATGCTCGGCGCGGCGTGCATGCTGCTCAGTGCCTTGGCCTACAACAACCTGACGCGCATTCGTTATCCGAAACGTCCGGCTGAACCGGCGCCGATCGTTGCCCCCGTCGACAGTCAGGCCATCACCGCAGAAGACCTCAAACTCGCCTTGGCCGATATGGAAGCCTTCATCGACATCACCCCCGAGGATCTCGAACAACTGATCCACGCCAGCGAACTGCACGCCAAGCGCCGCAGCATTACCCAAACCTTCCGCTGACTCCGTGTAGGAGCTGCCGCAGGCTGCGATCTTTTGATCTTGCTTTTTAACGGTCAACAGATCGCAGCCTTCGGCAGCTCCTACATGAGCGCGCACATTTTCGACCAAGGTAAAAACGCAAACTCCCCCTGCGAATTTCCCGGTTGTACACGGCAAATTTGCACTGTTACGATCCGGTAACGCTCGCGCGCGAGCTTCTCGAATAAAGACAATAAAAGCAGGGAGTTACTGATGACAGCTCAGGCTTCATCTCCGCGGACCCCGTCCATGGATGCCACGCAACACGAAGTGCTGGCCGACGTTCGCAACCACATCGGTCACCTGACCCTCAATCGCCCCGCCGGTCTCAACGCCATTACCCTCGACATGGTGCGTTTGCTGCAGCGCCAGCTCGATGCCTGGGCGACTGACGCCAATGTTCACGCCGTGGTCCTGCGCGGTGCCGGTGAAAAAGCCTTCTGTGCCGGGGGCGACATCCGTTCGCTGTACGACAGTTTCAAAAGCGGCGACACGCTGCACGAAGATTTCTTCGTCGAGGAATATGCCCTCGACCTGACCATTCATCACTACCGCAAACCGGTGCTGGCGCTGATGGACGGTTTTGTCCTCGGCGGCGGCATGGGTCTGGTGCAAGGCGCGGATTTGCGCGTGGTCACCGAGAAGAGCCGTTTGGCGATGCCGGAAGTGGCCATCGGGTATTTCCCGGATGTCGGTGGCAGCTATTTCCTGCCGCGCATTCCCGGTGAGCTGGGCATTTATCTGGGTGTCAGCGGCGTGCAGATCCGTGCCGCCGACGCGCTGTATTGCGGCCTCGCCGACTGGTACCTGGACAGCAGCAAACTGGCGCTGCTCGACGAAAAACTCGATCAGATGGAATGGCAGGACACGCCGCTCAGAGCACTGCAAAACCTGCTGGCCAAACACGCCGTGCAAACCTTGCCCGATGCGCCACTTGAGGCTTTGCGCCCGGCCATCGACCATTTCTTCGCCTTGCCGGACGTACCGAGCATGGTCGAACAATTGCGCGCAGTGACCGTCGCCGACAGCCACGAATGGGCGACCACTACCGCTGACCTGCTGGAAACCCGCTCGCCACTGGCCATGGCGGTGACCTTGGAAATGCTGCGTCGCGGCCGCCACTTGAGCCTGGAACAGTGCTTCGCATTGGAGTTGCATCTGGATCGCCAGTGGTTCGCCCGCGGCGACCTGATCGAAGGCGTCCGCGCCCTGCTGATCGATAAAGACAAGACACCTCGCTGGAACCCGCCGACCCTCGCTGCGCTGGACGCTGCGCATGTCGCGAGTTTCTTCCACGGTTTTCCTGAGAGCGGGAGCTGAGCCATGCACGATCTCGAACTGACTGAAGAACAAGTGATGATCCGCGACATGGCCCGGGACTTCGCCCGTGGTGAAATCGCGCCGCACGCGCAGGCCTGGGAAAAGGCTGGCTGGATCGACGATGCGCTCGTTGCGAAGATGGGTGAGCTCGGTTTGCTTGGCATGGTGGTGCCTGAAGAATGGGGCGGCACTTACGTCGATTACGTCGCTTATGCATTGGCCGTGGAAGAGATTTCTGCCGGTGACGGCGCGACCGGCGCCTTCATGAGCATCCACAACTCGGTGGGCTGCGGCCCGGTACTCAATTACGGCAGCGAAGCACAGAAACAGACCTGGCTGGCGGATCTGGCCAGTGGGCAAACCATCGGCTGCTTCTGCCTGACCGAACCGCAGGCCGGCTCCGAAGCACACAACCTGCGCACCCGCGCCGAACTGCGTGACGGGCAATGGGTGATCAACGGCGCCAAGCAATTTGTCAGCAACGGCAAACGGGCGAAACTGGCTATCGTCTTTGCGGTGACCGATCCGGATCTGGGCAAGAAAGGCATTTCGGCATTTCTGGTGCCGACCGATACTGCGGGTTTTATCGTTGATCGCACTGAACACAAGATGGGCATCCGCGCTTCTGATACCTGCGCGGTGACGCTGAACAACTGCTGCATTCCCGAGGCCAATCTGCTCGGCGAGCGCGGCAAAGGCCTGGCGATTGCCCTGTCCAATCTTGAAGGCGGACGCATCGGCATCGCCGCGCAGGCTCTGGGTATTGCTCGGGCGGCGTTTGAGGCGGCGTTGGTGTATTCGCGCGATCGCATCCAGTTCGGCAAACCGATCAACGAACATCAGAGCATCGCCAACCTGCTGGCCGACATGCACATGCAAATCAACGCGGCGCGCTTGATGATCCTGCACGCAGCGCGTCTGCGCACGGCGGGTAAACCGTGTTTGTCAGAAGCGTCGCAGGCCAAGCTGTTTGCCTCGGAAATGGCCGAGAAGGTGTGTTCGTCGGCGATTCAGATTCATGGCGGGTATGGGTATCTGGAGGATTACCCAGTCGAGAAGTACTACCGTGATGCGCGGATTACCCAGATATATGAAGGCTCGAGCGAGATTCAGCGGATGGTGATTGCGCGGGAGTTGAAGAACTATCAGTTGTAACGGTGTTGGCCCCTTTCCCTCACCCCAGCCCTCTCCCAATGGGAGAGGGAGCCGACCGAGGTGTCTGGCGTCATACGTCGACCTGAAAGACCGAGTCGATTATAGATTCGGTAAGCCAGGTCAATCAGGGATTCGGTAAGACTCTTTCAGGTCCGCGTACCTTCCAAGCATCCCCCCAATCAGTCCCTCTCCCTATGGGAGAGGGAGCCGACCGAGGTGTCTGGCGTTATACGTCGACCTGAAAGACCGAGTCGATTATCGATTCGGTAAGCCAGGTCAATCAGGGATTCGGTAAAACTCTTTCAGGTCGGCGTACCTTCCAAGCATCCCCCAATCAGTCCCTCTCCCTCTGGGAGAGGGAGCCGACCGAGGTGTCTGGCGTCATACGTCGACCTGAAAGACTGAGTCGATTACGGATTCGGTGATGAGCACCCAGGTCGGCGTAAATCTGAAATATCCCCCAATCAGTCCCCTCTCCCTCCGGGAGAGGGCTAGGGTGAGGGGCTTTTCGCTTTAGTCGCGTTACTTGCCCTTGAAGTCGGCCTCACGCTTGGCAATAAACGCCGCCATCCCTTCCTTCTGATCCTGCGTGGCAAACGCTGCATGGAACACCCGACGCTCAAAGCGCACGCCCTCGGTCAGGTTCACTTCAAAGGCACGATTCACGCTCTCTTTGATCATCATCGCAATCGGCAGCGACTTGCTGGCAATCACCGCCGCCACTTTCAGCGCTTCGTCGAGCAACTCATCGCTCGGCACAATCCGCGCGACAATCCCACAACGCTCAGCCTCCACTGCATCGATCAAACGTCCGCTCAGGCACATTTCCATGGCTTTCGCCTTGCCGACGGCGCGAGTCAGGCGCTGAGTGCCGCCCATGCCCGGCAACACGCCGAGGTTGATTTCCGGTTGACCGAACTTTGCGTTGTCACCTGCCAGAATGAAATCGCACATCAGCGCCAGCTCACAGCCACCGCCGAGGGCGAAACCGTTGACCGCCGCGATGATCGGCTTACGGCGGTTAGCCACGCGATCGCTGTCGCTGAACAGGTCGTCCATGTAGATCTGCGGGTAGGTCAGCTCGGCCATTTCCTTGATGTCGGCGCCAGCGGCAAAGGCCTTTTTCGAGCCAGTGAGGACAATGCAACCGATGTTCGCATCGGCTTCCAGCGCATCAAGGGCCTGATTCACTTCGCTGACCAGTTGCGCATTCAGCGCGTTCAGCGCCTGCGGGCGGTTCAGGGTGATCAGGCCAACGCGGCCATGGGTTTCGAGCAGAATGGTTTCGTAAGTCATGATTAAAATTCCTTGTCAAAGATTGCGCGAAATGACCATGCGCTGAATATCGCTGGTGCCTTCGTAGATCTGGCAGACACGCACGTCGCGGTAGATGCGTTCCAGTGGGAAGTCGTTGAGGTAACCGTAACCACCGAGGGTTTGCAACGCCATCGAACAGACCTTCTCGGCCATTTCCGAAGCGAACAGTTTGGCCATCGACGCCTCGACCAGTGCCGGTTGACCGCTGTCGCGCAGAGCAGCGGCGTAATGCACCATCTGCCGGGCGACGGCGATCTGCGTGGCCATGTCGGCCAAGCGGAATGCCACGGCTTGATGCTCAATAATTGGTTTGCCGAAGGTGTCGCGCTCACGGGCGTAATCACGCGCCGCTTCAAACGCGGCGCGGGCCATGCCCACCGATTGCGAGGCGATGCCGACGCGGCCGCCTTCAAGGTTGGCCAGGGCGATTTTGTAGCCCTCGCCCTCCTCGCCCAAACGGTTGGCCACCGGCACTTTGACGTCTTCGAAGAGAATCTGGCAGGTGTCGGACGCGTGTTGACCGAGCTTGTCTTCGACGCGAGCGACTTTGTAGCCCGGCGAATCGGTCGGCACTATAAACGCAGTGATGCCGCGTTTGCCGGCACTCGGATCGGTCACCGCAAACACAATCACGATCCCGGCGTTTTGCCCGGAGGTGATGAACTGTTTGCAGCCGTTCAGCACGTAGTGATCGCCTTCCAGCCGTGCGCGGGTTTTCAGGCTGCTGGCATCGGAACCGGCCTGCGGTTCGGTCAGTGCAAAGGCGCCGAGCATGGCACCGCTGGCCAGCGGTTTGAGGAAGCGTTCGCGCTGGTCGTCGTTGCCGAACTTGAGAATCGGCACGCAGCCGACCGAGTTGTGTACGCTCATGATCGTCGAGCAGGCACCGTCGCCGGCGGCGATTTCTTCCAGGGCCATGGCGTACGCCAGGTAGCCGGTGTCGCAACCGCCCCACTGCTCCGGCACGAGCATGCCGAAGAAGCCCAGCTCAGCCATCTCACCGATGGCTTCCTTGGGAAAACGGTGCTCGCGATCCCACTCGGCGGCGAACGGTTTCAAGCGTTCCTCGGCAAACTGCCGGGCCATGTCGCGGATCTGGGTTTGGTCTTCGTTGGGAATCATGGTGAATCCTTAATCCGGGTTACACGCGGTCCCCTGTAGGAGCTGCCGCAGGCTGCGATCTTTTGCTCTTGGTCTAAAAACAAGATCAAAAGATCGCAGCCTCGTTGCACTCGTCAGCTCCTACAGGATTAGTGCGTTTAGTAGACGCATTCCACGGCCATGGCCGTGGCTTCGCCGCCGCCGATGCAGATCGCCGCGATACCGCGTTTCTGCTTTCTCTGGCGCAGGGCCGACAGCAACGTCACCAGAATCCGCGCACCCGACGCGCCAATCGGATGGCCCAGCGCACAGGCACCGCCATGCACATTCAGCTTGTCATGCGGGATTTCCAGG
This sequence comes from Pseudomonas sp. IT-P395, assembly GCF_949767675.1. Lineage (NCBI taxonomy): Bacteria > Pseudomonadati > Pseudomonadota > Gammaproteobacteria > Pseudomonadales > Pseudomonadaceae > Pseudomonas > Pseudomonas sp. IT-P395. The sequence goes on along the minus strand of NZ_CATKPW010000061.1, from coordinate 53,801 downwards.
TGGGTCATCGCCGCCATGCCAACCACGGCAAACGCCTCGTTGACCTCAAACAGATCGACATCACCCAGCGACCAACCGGTTTTCTTGATCAGCTTCTTGATCGCACCAATCGGCGCCACCGGGAACAGGCCCGGGGTATCGGCGAACGCGGCGTGGCCATGGATCACCGCCAACGGTTTCAGTCCGAGTTTCTGCGCCTGCGACTGACGCATCAGCACCAGTGCCGCCGCACCGTCAGAAATCGAGCTGGAGTTCGCCGCCGTCACCGTGCCGCCCTCGCGGAACGCCGGTTTCAGCGAGGCAATCTTGTCCAGTTTGGCTTTTGGCGGTTGTTCGTCGTTGCTGATCAGCACCTGTTCTTTGCCGACGGTCACGGTCAGCGGGACGATTTCGTCCTTGAAGCTGCCGTCCTTGATCGCCTGCTGTGCGCGGGTGGTCGAGGCGATGGCAAAAGCGTCCTGCGCCTCACGGCTGAAACTATTGGTTTCGGCGCAATCCTCGGCGAAGGTGCCCATCAGGCGCCCTTTGTCGTAAGCGTCTTCAAGGCCATCGAGGAACATCGAGTCGAGCACACGGCCATGGCCCATGCGGTAACCGGCGCGGGCACGATCCAGCAGATATGGCGAGTTGGACATGCTTTCCATACCGCCAGCGATGACCACATCGGCACTGCCAGCCACCAGCATGTCATGAGCCAAAATGGTGGTTTCCATACCCGAACCGCACATTTTGTTGACGGTGGTGCAACGGGTCGATTTATCCAGGCCGGCGCCCAAAGCGGCCTGACGCGCAGGCGCCTGACCGAGGCCCGCAGGCAATACGCAACCAAACAGCACTTCATCGACTGCATCGCTGGCGACACCGGCGCGTTCAACCGCAGCCTTGATCGCCGCAGCACCGAGTTGCGGCGCGGTGAGGCTCTTCAGTTCGCCCTGAAATCCACCCATTGGCGTGCGCACAGCGCTGACGATAACAATCGGATCGTTGGAAATAGTCATGACAATTCCTCCTTACTTGGCGGCCATGCGCAAGGCACCGTCGAGACGGATCACCTCGCCGTTGAGCATGCTGTTTTCGATGATATGCCGAACCAGCGCGGCGTACTCGGCAGGCTTGCCCAGACGCGGCGGGAACGGCACGCCGGCGGCCAGCGAATCGCGGACTTCCGGGGTCATGCCGGCCATCATCGGTGTTTCGAAAATGCCCGGGGCGATGGTCATCACGCGGATGCCAAAGCGCGCCAGTTCGCGGGCGGCTGGCAGCGTCAGGCTGGCGATCGCGCCTTTGGAGGCCGAGTACGCCGCTTGGCCGATCTGACCGTCGAACGCCGCGACCGAGGCGGTGTTGATGATCACACCGCGCTCGCCGTCTGCATTCGCCTCGGATTCGGCAATCGCCGCAGCGGACAGGCGCAGCATATTGAAGCTGCCGATCAGGTTGACGTTGATCACTTGGGCAAAACTGCTCAGCGCATGCGGGCCGTTCTTGCCGAGGATCTTCTCGCCACGGACGATGCCGGCGCAGTTGACCAGACCGTTGAGGCTGCCAAAGGCTTTTACCGTCGCCTGCACGGCAGCTTCAGCGGCGGCTTCGTTGCTGATGTCGGCGACAACGCTTTGTGCGCCCAGACGCTGAGCCTGAGCGGCCACGGCTTCGGCGTTCATGTCCACCAGCATCACTTTGGCGCCGGCACTGACCAACAATTCAGCGGTGGCCGCACCGAGGCCCGATGCGCCGCCGGTGACGATAAAAACCTTGTTCTCGATCTGCATGACTGTAATTCCTGATTCAAGCTGAAACGTTATGCGCCGCAGCCTCTTGAGCTTTGGCGATTTCCTGGTTGCGCAAGATAAAGCGCTGCAATTTGCCACTTGGGGTCTTGGGCAATTCGCTGACAAATTCGATTTCACGCGGGTACGAATGCGCGGCCAGACGTTTGCGCACATGTTGGCGCAGCTCTTCGGCCAACTCCGGAGCCGCACGGTATTGCGCACTCAGCACCACGAAAGCTTTGACCAGTTCGGTGCGCTCCGGATCGGGTTTGCCGACCACCGCCGCCTCGACCACGGCCGGGTGTTCAATCAGTGCACTTTCCACGTCGAACGGCCCGACACGGTAGCCGGAGGTGGTGATCACGTCGTCACTGCGGCCGACGAAGCTGATGCTGCCGTCCGGGTTCCATTCCACGGTGTCGCCGCTGAGGTAGTAATCGCCGACGAAGGCTTTGGTCGGCGCGCCTTCGTAGCCACCGAACCAGCACATCGGTGATTGCGGTCGGTCGATGGCAAGAATGCCCGGCTGGCCGACGCCGAGTTCGTTGTACTGATCGTCGAGCACGACGATGCGATGGCCCGGCGAGGCGAAACCAGCGGCGCCGACGTGTACCGGATGGTCGAGGCCGTGGTGATTGCACAGGACCATGCCCAGTTCGGTCTGGCCGTAATGGTCGTGGATGACCACGTCGAGGTTGTCGGCGAACCAGCGGATCACTTCCGGGTTCAGCGGCTCACCGGCGCTGCTGACGATGCGCAATTTGCCTTTGATCGACTTGGCGAACTCGTCGCCGCCGGCAATCAGCAAGCGATAAGCGGTTGGCGATCCGGTGAGGTTGGTGATGCCGTACTTGTTGATCACCCGGCAGGTGCTTTCGAGGGTGAACGGGCCATCGTAGAAGGTGATCGGGTGGCCCATCGACAACGGCCCGGTGACGCCGAAGTAGATGCCGTAGGCCCAGCCCGGATCGGCGACGTTCCAGAACGCATCTTCCGGGCGCAGATCGACGGCATCACGGGTGTAACTCTGGAAGGCAACGATGGCCTTGAGTGGCACCGACAGCGCTTTCGACGGACCGGTGGTGCCGGACGTGAACATCAGCAGAAACGGGTCTTCTCCGGTCAACAGCACCGGTTCGCACACATTGGAATAGTTGGCCAGTTCGGCCCAGAAACTGAAATCGCCACGGACGATGCCCTGGCCTTTCGCGCCGCCAACGGTGACGAGCGTCGGGCAATCGGCGACTTCAGCGAGTTTCGGCCGGTTGACCGCGTCAGTAACAACGACTTTGGCGCCGGAGTTGTTCAGGCGATGTTCGAGGGCTTTAGGGCCGAACGCGGTGAACAGCGGCTGATACACCGCGCCGATGCGCCAGGTGGCCAACACGGTGATGAGCAATTCGACGTTGCGCGGCAGCAGGCCGGCGACCTTGTCGCCCTTCTGCACGCCTTGGGCGAGAAGGAAATTGGCGAAACGCGCGGCTTTGTCCTGCAGATCGTTGAACGTGTACGTCGCACTGGCACCGTCGCGGCCTTCCCAGAACAGCGCAATGCGCCCAGGCAAGGCGTGGCGGTCGCAACATTCGACGCAGGCGTTGAGCGCCTCAAGCGTACCGCTGAGCGCGGCATCCACGGTGTGCTGATAGTTGAACTGTGCGGTGGCAGACAAGTAATCGCGCATTGCCAGAATCCCTCTGTTTTTTATTAGGCTGGGAAGCGTAAACAACAGGGAGATAGTCGCGCTGTGGGGCAGCGGCGGCAATGGTCAAAGCCATCAATGTGGCTGACTGGTTTGGCCAAGACTGCTACCACACTGATCGTTCCCACGCTCTGCGTGGGAATGCAGCCTTGGACGCTCTGCGTCCGCTCCAGAGCTGGAACGCGGAGCGTCCCTTGAGGCATTCCCACGCAGAGCGTGGGGACGATCAAGCGGCGGGATGTGTTGGATCAGACAACCTCGTTCAGGATCAACGTGCGGTAATGGCCCGGATTCGAACCCGACCACTTGCGAAACGCCTTGTAAAACGAACTCGCATCAGCAAAGCCCAAGCGGCTGGCAATCTCGACAAAACTGATCGAAGGCTCCGCCAGCCAAATGATCGCCAACTCTTTGCGCACACTGTCCTTGAGGCCCTGATAGGTCTGCCCTTCTTCAGCCAGTCGCCGGCGCAACGTCGAGGCTGACATGCACAATTGTTGCGCCAGCGCCTCGGTTTCCGGCCATTGTTCAGCCGGCAGTTGCCGCAAATCCTGCTTGATCCTACTGGCAAGGCTTTCCGGGTCGCGGTACTTCACCAGAATATTGGCCGGAGCGTGGGCGAGAAAACGCTTCAACTCCTCGGCCGTGCGTTTGATCGGCAGGTCGAGGCAATCGGCAGAGAAAATCATCCGGGTTCGCGGCCGATCAAAACGCAGGTTTTCCGAGAACATCACCCGATAGTCATCGGTGAAATTCGGTTCGGGGCAGCGCAGTTCAATCGCCAGAATCGGAATCCGCCGCCCGGCCAGCCAGCAGGCCACACCGTGGACGATCATCCAATAAGTGAAATAGGTGAAGGCGCGGCGCGGTTCGGGCTCATCCTCCAGCAGAACGATTTCCGCCAGACTTTGCTGGTGCACCAGTTGCGCCGGCAGGCATTCGAGCATCAGTGAGAGAAAGCTCAACCCCGTACTCAAACCCGCCGCCAGCGTCGGTTGCGCCATGGCGCTGCGGCACAGGAACTCAAGACTGCCGGATTTGAGCTTGCGCGGGTCCATACCGAAAAACTCGTCATCGCCACGGCGCGCCAATAACCGCCAGAGTTTCGCGTACTGCGAGGCCGGCACCCGGCCGTGTTCGGTTTGCAGCAACGCCGGATCAATCCCGACCTTGTTCAAGACTTCTTCCATGGCCACGCCCGGGGCACAACTTTGCAGCAGCGCTTCACGCACCAGTTGAACGGCGATGGTGTCTTTTTCCGACATGGAGCGCGCTGAACCTTGTTGTTTTTGAATGGCAGGCATATTACCGCAGGACACGAATTCAACACGAATCCCCTGTAGGAGTGAGCCTGCTCGCGATGGCGTCGTGTCATTTAGCGCTGAATGTTCTGACACACCGCTATCGCGAGCAGGCTCACTCCTACAGGGATCAATGCGAGGCAAAAATTGAGGTCGTTCAGCAACTGTTCAGGTTTATGTCAATCAATGTCATGTGAGAATGACTTTCATTATGTTACAACTTGTAACCTCTAGAAATGACCTTTTGGATGCCGAATGCTCGTTCCCTTTCTGATCATGCTGCGCGAAGGCATTGAAGCTGCGCTGATCGTTGGCATTATCGCCAGCTACCTGCAACAGACTGGCCGTGGTCAATGGATGCCTGCCGTGTGGATCGGCGTGTTTCTCGCTGCCGCCCTCGCCCTGCTGGTCGGTGGTGGCCTGGAACTGGTCAGCGCTGAATTCCCGCAAAAACAGCAGGAACTGTTCGAAGGCATCGTCGGGCTGGTGGCCGTGGGCATTCTCAGTTCCATGGTGTTCTGGATGCGCAAGGTCGCGCGTTCAATCAAACATTCGCTGCAAGCCTCGCTCGATCACGCGCTGACATCTTCCAGACATCAAGTGATCGCGCTGATCGCCATGGTGTTTTTCGCGGTCGCCCGTGAAGGTCTGGAAACGGTGTTCTTCCTGCTCGCGGTTTTCCAGCAGAGCGAAGGCCCGAGCGCGCCGATCGGTGCCCTGCTCGGGCTGATTCTGGCGATCATCGTCGGGTTCCTGATCTACAGCGGCAGCATGCGCCTCAATCTTTCGGCGTTCTTCAAGTGGACCGGCCTGTTTATTCTGGTGGTCGCTGCCGGGATTCTCGCCAACTCGGTGCAGGCCCTGCATGAAGCCGGGCTGTGGAATCACCTGCAGACCGTGCTCTTCGACTTCAGCGCGACGCTGCCGATGGATGGCCCGTTGGGCTCGGTGCTGGCCGGCATGTTCGGTTATCAGGATGCGCCAACCGTCAGCACCCTCGGTGCCTATCTGCTTTATCTGCTGGTGGCGCTGGTGATGTTCTTCCTTCCCGCGCCCAAGCCCTCCACGCAATCGTCTTCCGTTTCCAGCCAATAAGGGCATCCATGTCAAAGCCTAATACTCCTCAGGCCTCCCCTCCTCGCGCCTTGCGTTGGGCGGTGGCCGGTTCAGTGGTGGTGATGTTCGCCGCCGGTGGTCTGTTTTATTACGCCTCGAAAATGGCTGCGGCCAAGCGTCAGCACAACCACGATGAAGTGGTGGTGAACATTCATCCGGGCAGTTGCGAGCCGAATGCGCTGACGGTGCCGGCTGGCCGCGCCAGTTTCCGCATCGTCAACCGCTCCGACCGGGCGGTGGAATGGGAAATCCTTGACGGCGTACTCGTCGTTGAAGAACGCGAAAACATCGCGCCGGGCCTGAGCCAGGTGATCAACGCCAATCTGCAACCGGGCGATTACGCAATCACCTGCGGGTTGCTGAGTAATCCTCGCGGCACACTGCATGTGACGCCGACGGCTGCCTCCGATGCTGCGGCCAAAGCCAAACCGTCGATGGTCGCCTTCGTCGGGCCGCTGTCGGAATTTCGCGTGTACCTGGCCAGCCAGAGCAGCGCGCTGATCAAAGCCGTCACGGCGCTCAATCAAGCGATTGAAAGCGGTGATCTCAGCCAGGCCCAGGCGCTGTACCTGCCCGCGCGTGCGGCTTATCAACGTCTGGCCCCGGCCGCGCAACGTCTGGCCGAACTGGACAACAGCATCAACGCCCGCGCCGATTACTTCGAGAAACGCGAGCAGGATCCGGCCTTCGTTGGTTTCCACCGCCTCGAATACGCGCTGTTCCAGCAACGCAAACTCGACGAGCTGACACCCGTGGCCCAGCGCCTGCTCAGCGACGTCACCGCGCTCAAACAGCAATTGCTCGCGCAGTCGCTGCCACCGGAGCAACTGGTCAACATCATCGTGCGCAACCTCAACACCTTGGCCGACGTACGCGCCGCCAGTGGCGAAGAAGAACGCTACAGCCACAGCGACCTCAACGGTTTCGCCGCCAACGCACAGACCGCGCGCAAAGTCGTCGATCTGCTGCGGCCGATGCTGACCAAGTCTGCCGCCGACCTGCTGCCGAAAATCGACAAGGCACTGGCGGACTTCGACAGCGAACTCAACAGCTACAAGATCAAGGACGGCTACGCCAGCTACGACTCCGTCAGCGGCGCACAACGCAAGCAGATCGCCGACAAGGCCCAGGCTCTGGCCGACGCACTGGATGGCATCGATCCCGCCCTCGGCCTCTCCGGCCTGTAAGCAGAAGAAGAATTCCCGATGAAAGATTTAGAAACGCTCAACCTGCAACGCCGCCGTGTCTTGATGGGCATGGGCGCCGCCGGTGTCGCCCTCGCCGGGTCCGCCCTGAGCTGCCCGGCCATGGCCGCCGCGCCGGCGCAGGTCACCGAAGCACCGAGCAGCGACAAGACCGAAGACCGCCACGATTTCCACGGCGTGCACCAGACCGGCATCGTCACTCCGCGTCCGGCGTCGGGCATGCTGGTGTCATTCGATGTGTTGGCCAGTGATCGCGAAGATCTGGAGCGGCTGTTCCGCACGCTCAACGAGCGCATTGCCTTTCTGATGAAGGGCGGCCCGGTCGCACAAATCGACCCGAAACTGCCGCCGCCGGATTCTGGCATCCTCGGCCCGAACGTCACGCCGGACAACCTGACCATCACCGTGTCCGTCGGTGAATCGCTGTTCGACGAGCGCTTCGGTCTGGCCGACGCCAAACCCAAACGCCTGATGCGCATGGTCGGGTTTCCCAACGATGCGCTGGACGCCGATTGCTGCCATGGCGATCTGAGTTTGCAGTTCTGCTCGAACACCGCCGACACCAACATTCACGCCCTGCGCGACATCGTCAAAAACCTCCCCGACCTGCTGCTGGTGCGCTGGAAACAGGAAGGCAGCGTGCCGCCGCAAGCCCCGGCGAAACCGGGGTTGCCAGCGCAATCGGCGCGCAATTTCCTCGGTTTCCGTGATGGCTCGGCCAACCCCGACTCCAACGACAGCAAAGCCATGGATCGTCTGGTCTGGGTGCAACCGGGCAGCGATGAACCGGCCTGGGCTGCCCATGGCAGTTACCAAGCGGTGCGGATCATCCGCAACTTTGTCGAGCGCTGGGACCGTACGCCGTTGCAGGAACAGGAAAGCATCATCGGCCGGGTCAAGACCACCGGCGCGCCGATGGGTGCGCAGCATGAGACCGAAGTCCCGGATTACAGCAAAGACCCGGCCGGCAAGCTGACCAAGCTCGACGCGCACATTCGCCTGGCTAATCCGCGTACGGCTGAAACCCAGGCCAACCTGATCCTGCGCCGGCCGTTCAACTATTCGAATGGCGTGAACAAGAACGGCCAGCTCGACATGGGCCTGCTGTTCATCTGTTACCAGGCCGACCTGGAAAAAGGCTTCATCACCGTGCAGACCCGCCTCAACGGCGAGCCGCTGGAGGAATACCTCAAACCGGTCGGCGGCGGGTACTTTTTCACCCTGCCGGGTGTCACGGGCGACAAGGACTTCATCGGCCGCTCGCTGCTCAACGCCACACAACCGAAAACCGCTGCCTGAAACAACATCTCAACACTGGAGCCGCCCCCATGAAAAAGACGCCACTCGCGTTATTGCTGACCCTAGGTTTGCTCAACACCCCGCTGTCGGCGTTCGCCGCCACGGCACCGCTGGATCTGGTCGGGCCGGTTTCGGACTACAAGATTTACGTCACCGAGCAATTGGATGAACTGGGTAGCCACACCCAACAATTCACCGACGCCGTGAAGAAAGGTGACCTGGCCACCGCGCAAAAGCTCTACGCACCGACCCGCGTTTACTACGAGTCGATCGAGCCGATTGCCGAACTGTTCAGTGACCTCGATGCGTCCATCGACTCCCGCGTCGACGACCACGAGAAAGGCGTGAAAGCCGATGATTTCACCGGTTTTCACCGCATCGAATACACGCTGTTCTCGGAGAAAAGCACTCAGGGCCTGAACGAGCTGGCGGACAAGCTCAACAGCGACGTCAAAGACCTGCAAACCCGCGTCGCCGGCCTGACCTTCCCGCCTGAGAAAGTCGTCGGTGGTGCTGCTGCGTTGCTGGAGGAAGTGGCCGCGACCAAGATCTCCGGTGAAGAAGACCGCTACAGCCACACGGACCTATACGACTTCCAGGGCAACATCGACGGCGCGAAGAAAATCGTTGATCTGTTCCGTCCGCAGATCGAAAAGCAGGACAAGGCTTTCGTAGCGAAGGTCGACAAGAACTTTGCCACGGTCGACAAGATTCTGGCCAAGTACAAGACCAAGGACGGTGGTTTCGAGACTTATGACAAGGTGAAGGATAACGACCGTAAGGCGCTGGTCGGGCCGGTGAATACACTGGCGGAAGACCTGTCCACGTTGCGTGGCAAGTTGGGTCTGAATTGATTTTTTGTAGCGTCTAAGCGGGCCCCATCGCTGGCAAGCCAACTCCCACAGTGTTCTCGGTCATTCACAAATATTGTGTACACCATAGAACCTGTGGGAGCTGGCTTGACAGCGATGGCATTTTCAGCAGCCTTACAAAATCCGGTAGAGCAACCGCTCAATCCGCACCCGACTCACGCGCTTGAGAAACTTGGCCACCCCGGCCGGGTATTCCGGCAGCGTCTCCAGACTCTGAAAGCTGTCGATCCGCGTGGTATGGCGGAAAATCTCTTCCAGCTCCTTCGCCCGCGGCTCCAGCCACTCGCCCTTCGGGTCATCAATCAACAACGCATTTTCCAGGTCCAGGCGGAACGCCCGTGGATTCAGGTTGTTACCGGTGAGCAGCGTGTAACGCTGATCGATCCACATGCCCTTGAGGTGATAGGTGTTATCGCCGTCGCGCCACAGGTGCAGGTTCAACTGACCGCTGTCGATGTTGCGCTGATGGCGCTTGGCAAAGCGCCGCAGGCTGATCTCGTACAGATACGGCAACGCTGCGATCACCTTGAACGGCTCGCTCGGCGGGATGTAGAAGTCGTTGGCGGTTTTGTCGCCGACGACGATGTCGATTTTCACGCCACGGGCCAATGCGCGGTTGATCTCGCGAATCACCCCCAGCGGCAGATTGAAGTATGGCGTGCAGATGGTCAGCTGTTTTTGCGCGCTGGCGATCAGTTCGAGAATCGCCCGGTTCAGCGGGTTGTTCTTGCCGACGCCGAGCAACGGGGTAACGGACAGACTGTCTCTGGCGGTGCTGCCGGTGGCCGTGTCGTACGTTGCATATTTGAGGCGGCTACGCAGATCACCGATGTCATTGCGCAAGCTACGCGTGGTCGGCAGGTTCGGCAGATCGAGGCGATGCACCGCTTTCGATTCGATCAGGCCGTGCTTGACCAAGTGATGCATCGAGTCCGCCAGCTCGTGGCTTTGCAGTACGTGGTAGCGGTCGAAACGGTATTTGTCGAACTTGTGCAGGTAAACGTTGTTCAGGCTCGCGCCGCTGTAGACCACGCAGTCGTCGATCACGAAGCCTTTCAAATGCAGCACACCAAACAACTCGCGGGTCTGCACCGGAACACCGTACACCGGCACTTCGCTCTGGTGCGTGCGGGTCATTTCCTGATACCACGCCGAGTTGCCCGGCTGCTTGCCGGCGCCGATCAGCCCGCGCTGAGCGCGCAACCAGTCGACCACCACGGCGATTTCCAGCTCGGGACGCTTGAGCTTGGCGGCGTGGAGTGCATCGAGAATTTCCTGACCGGCTTCGTCTTGCTGCAGATACAGCGCAACGATGTAGATGCGCTGGGTCGCTGCAGCGATTTTCTCGAGCAGGCAACGACGAAATTCAGCGGCGCCGGACAGAATGGTCACGGCCTCGGCGGTCAGCGGGAAGCTGCGCAATTTGGGCAGCAAGGAGCGTTTGAAAAGCAACGGCATAGGGCTCGCAATGGGTCGAATCCGAAGAACCCGAGAGCTTACACCATCGCATCCTTCGGGTCTTGTTAGTGCCCGTAATGAGATCAAAAGATCGCAGCCTTCGGCAGCTCCTACACGGGCCAATGTAGGAGCTGCCGAAGGCTGCGATCTTTTGATTTTAAAAAACCATTGCCAAAGGAGAACAATCGTTCTACTGTTCGCAACATGAACGAAATCACTAGCAACGACACACGCGACATCATCCTGGATGTCACCGAAAAGTTGATCTATAAAAGTGGCATCGCTGCCACCAGCATGGACCTTCTGGTGAAAACCGCCGGCGTCTCCAGAAAAAGCATCTACCGCTACTTTGCCGACAAAGACGCGCTGACCGTCGCCGCTCTGCAACGCCGTGATGTGCGCTGGATGCACTGGTACCGCAGCGCTGTCGATCAGGCCGAAACCCCGGCCGATCGCCTGCTTAACCTGTTCACGGTGCTCAAGAGCTGGTTCGCCTCGGAAGGTTTCCGTGGCTGCGCCTTCATCAACACCAGCGGCGAGACCGGCGATCCACAGGACCCGGTGCGCCTGGTCGCCAAAGAACACAAACAGAAGCTGCTCGACTACGTGTGCGAGCTGTGTACCGAACATGGCGCCGAGGACCCGCAACTGCTGGCCAAACAGTTGCTGATCCTGATTGACGGTGCCATTACCGTAGCGCTTGTGATGGGTGATCACAGTGCCGCCGATAATGCGCAATGCATGGCGCGAAAGTTATTGGACCTGTAACGCCTTAATAAGCCGGACTTGTTGTTCAATTATTAATTAGATTGGGAGACTGAACATGTCTACTGCAGCCCAGGTACGTCCGCCATTGCCGCCCTTCAACCGTGAATCGGCGATCGAGAAAGTTCGTCTGGCCGAGGATGGCTGGAACTCCCGCGACCCGGAACGGGTATCGCTGGCCTATACCCTCGACACCAAGTGGCGTAACCGCGCCGAGTTCGCCAACAACCGCGAAGAAGCCAAGGCCTTCCTCACCCGTAAATGGGCGAAAGAGCTGGATTACCGTTTGATCAAGGAACTCTGGGCTTACTCGGATACTCGCATCGCCGTGCGTTATGCCTACGAATGGCACGACGATTCGGGTAACTGGTTCCGCTCTTACGGCAATGAAAACTGGGAATTCGACGAGCAAGGCCTGATGTTCCAGCGCTACGCGTGCATCAACGACATGCCGATCAAGGAGAGCGAACGCAAGTTCCACTGGCCACTGGGCCGGCGCCCGGATGATCACCCAGGCCTGTCCGACCTCGACCTGTAAATCCGGGACCTGTGAGTCTGTTGAATCTGCCGACCGCAGGACAACTGTAGGAGCAGCCTTCACTGCCCCTACAGTTGTTGCCTCACCATCTTAAACACGAAAACCGTCCGGCCACTTGAGCGGCCACGCCAGAGGATAGAATCAAAACATTCCCCTCTTTGGCGGAACATAATCAGGGTCCGGCTCGAGTTCGTATGTAACAGTTGCGGAATGCTTGGACGGGTTTAGCACCACGTCTGAAATCTTCACTAACGACCCCGGTTTTTTTAGCAACTTCACAGCCTTTGCTTTAGCGTCTTCTTTGGTTTCAGAAGTTCCGTGCAAATCAACGATGAATTCCATTGCTTATGCTCCTGCGTGACCTCCACCAAGTCGGAATAACCGGGCGTAGTGAAGTCTGCCATCGGATTCAAAATGGAAAACCTGTCAAACTTGACAGGTATCGAGCTTGATTTGGAATAGCTTTCAGCAGTTTGATATCCAAATGTGTTGAATGCTCAGTCGGCTTTGCCGGTAGGCTGGTTCCCACAGGTTCGCATAGGGTTCAGGCAACAGCGGCAGTCTTTTCTGCCTCCAGTTCACGTACCAGCGGCAACACCCGCCGGCCGAAATATTCGACTTCTTCCTGAAAGTGCAGAAACCCCGCCAGCACCAGATCCACACCCACCGCTTTCAACGCGACAATCCGCTCGGCAATCTGCAGCGGCGTACCAATCAGATTGGTTTTGAAGCCATCGTTGTACTGCACCAGATCCTCAAACGTCGATTTCGCCCAGTTGCCCTCACCTTCCGGCGACGCCCTGCCCGCCTGCTTCGCCGCGTCGCCAAAAGCATTCACTGCCTCTGGATCGGCCTGATCGATGATCTGCGCCAGTACGGCTCTGGCCTCTTCTTCGGTGTCACGGGCGATGACAAAGGCATTCACACCAACCTTCACCGAATGATTGTTCGCCGCTGCTTTGGCACGAATATCGTCAACCTGCGCCTTGATCCCCTCAACGCTGTTGCCGTTGGTGAAATACCAGTCCGAAACCCGTGCGGCCATGTCGCGCGCGGCACGGGAACTGCCGCCCTGGAAGATCTCCGGACGGCCCAGCGGTTTCGGCTTCAGGCTGTAATTGTCGAAGCGGTAGAAGTCGCCGCGAAAGCTGAAGTTGTCCTGACTCCACACGCCGCGCAATGAGCGAATGAACTCCTCGGAACGGCGATAACGCTCGTCATGCTCCAGCCAATGCTCGCCGATGGCCTGGAACTCGCCTTTGAACCAGCCACTGACGATATTCACCGCGATACGGCCATTGGTGAGTTGGTCGATGGTTGCCAGTTGCTTGGCCGCCAACGCGGGTTGCCATGGGCCGGGCAGAATCGCGGCGATCACCTTGAGTTTGCTGGTGGCAGCGAGTAACGCGTGGCTGAACGCCACGGATTCATGCTGGAACTCCGCACCATACCCGGCGGTGAAACGGATCTGCGTCAGCGCATATTCGAACCCGGCCGTCTCGGCGAGCTGCGCCAGTTTGCGGTTGTAGTCGATGCCCCAATCGGTGCGCTGTTCGATCTTGCTGACCACCAGCCCACCGCTGACGTTCGGCACCCAGTAGGCAAATTTTACGGCTTGCTGACTCATCGGCGTGTCCTCGGGACATTTGCGGAGATGGGAGTCATAGAGCAGCAAGCGTGCCAGCCTTGGAATGTCCGGTTTTGTTGGGTTTCCGGATGGAGTTGATGTTTTGTGGAAGGGGGATTTGTTGGCAGGTTGTTGTGTGGGCAACAGTTGGTTTATTTGTTGGCTCGACTGTCCTCATCGCTGGCAAGCCAGCTCCCACAAGGATCGGGGTGAACAATGATCTTCAGTGCAACGCAAAAACCTGTGGGAGCTGGCTTGCCAGCGATGGCGTCAGATGGGTCGCCGCAAAAGGTGGATACAGGTAACATGACCGCCCTCCCCGCAGCCCAATCTGCGCCCTGCCGAATAAGCCGATTCCATGCCTTTCGAACTCAGCGTTGACCTCACCACCCTCGCCATTCTGGCCCTTGTCGCTTTCATTGCCGGTTTCATCGACGCCATCGCCGGCGGTGGCGGTCTGCTGACCACGCCTGCGCTGTTGACCGCCGGCCTGCCGCCGCACCTGGTGCTGGGCACCAACAAGTTGAGTTCGACCTTCGGCTCGGCCACCGCCAGTTTCACCTTCTACAAACGCAAATTGTTCCACCCGCGACAGTGGACCCACGCCATTGTCGGCACACTGGTTGGCGCATTGACCGGAGCCGTCGTCGCCCATTACCTTCCGGCCGAATGGCTGAACAAGATGCTTCCGGTAATCGTCTTCGCTTGCGGCCTGTATCTGTTGTTCGGCGGCACGCCAAAAGCGCCACTGGACAGCGACGCCCCGATCAAAAAGAAATGGCAGTCGACCCAAGGCTTCAGCCTCGGTTTCTACGACGGTGTGGCCGGCCCCGGTACTGGCGCATTCTGGACAGTAAGCAGCCTGCTGCTCTACCCAATCGATCTGGTCAAGGCCAGCGGCGTGGCGCGCAGCATGAACTTCGTCAGCAACATTGCGGCGCTGTCGGTGTTCGTGTTTTCCGGGCAGGTGGACTGGATCATCGGCCTGAGCATGGGCCTGTCGGTGATGGTCGGCGCGTTCTTTGGCGCGCGCACCGCGATAAGCGGCGGCGCTAAATTCATTCGTCCGGTGTTCATCACCGTGGTGCTGGGTTTGACCGTACGCCTAGCCTGGCAGCACTGGTTCAGCGTGGCCTAAACGCCGCGCCACGTAGACGTCGATCAGGTAACGGGCAATCGACTTGGACGCTGGCAACGGCGGCAAGTCGTGCACGTTGAACCACTGGGCGTCTTCGATCTCGTCTTCCTGACAGACAATTTCGCCACCGGCGTATTCGGCATGGAAGCCGAGCATCATCGAATGCGGGAACGGCCAGCACTGACTGCCCATGTACTGAATGTTCTTCACCTCGATCTGCACTTCTTCGCGCACTTCCCGAATCAGGCAATCCTCGGCGGACTCGCCCGGCTCGGCGAACCCGGCCAGCGTGCTGTAAACCCCGGTGACGAAACGCGGTGAGCGCGCCAACAGGATTTCGTCGCCACGGGTGATCAGCACGATCATGCTCGGCGAAATCCGCGGATAACTGCGCAGGTCGCACGGCTGGCAATACATCGCCCGCTCGCGCGGCACCTGCGTCATGGCCTGCCCGCAGTTGCCGCAGAAACGGTGCTCACGGGCCCAGGTGCCGATCTGCGCGGCATACCCAAGCACCTTGTAGATGGTGTGATCGCCGTCGAGCATGAACGCCCGCAGGCCTTTCCAGTTGCAACCCGACACTTCGCTGGCACTGCGCAGTTCCAGCAAATACACCGGCTCGCCATCGAGATGGCCAATGCCATGCTCGGTGAGAACTGACAAGTCCTGACGCTTGAGCCATTCCCGAGGGAACAACGCGCCGTTGTCGTCGAACAAAAAGCCTTCCGGGCTGCGCGCCACGGCCCAGCCGCCCGGTTGATCGGTGTCCAGTACTGCAGTGGTCCAGCGAGATGTCATGGTTTCTCAGTCCAGGAATTCGGGTTTCTGTTTGCTCATATGGGCAGCCATGGCCACGCGCAAGTCGGTGGATTGCAGCATGGCGGCATTCCAGGTGGCAACGTATTCGAGGCCGTCGTCGATGCGATGGTCGCGCATGTAGCTGATCATTTCCTTGGTGCCGGTGACCGCGATCGGCGATTTCGAAGCGATCTCGCGGGCGATGTCCAGCACACCTTCGAGCAGCGCGTCCTTGTCGCTGTAGACGCGATTGACCAGACCGATGCTGCGCGCCTCTTCGGCGCCAAAAGTGCGACCGGTGTAAGCCAGTTCACGCAGCATGCCGTCACCGATGATCCGTGGCAACCGTTGCAAAGTGCCAACATCGGCGGCCATGCCGATATCGATTTCTTTGATCGAGAATTGTGCGTCTTCGGCGGCAAAGCGCATGTCGCACGCGGCGATCAGATCGATGGCGCCGCCCAGGCAATAACCTTGAATGGCCGCAAGCACCGGTTTACGGCAGTTGTCGACGGCGTTGAACGAGGCTTGCAGGGTCAGAATTTTTTTACGCAGCAGGCGCGCGTTGCGGCCGACGTCCTTGCCCAGTTCATTGGCGACGCCGGCGAGCATCATCAGGTCGATGCCGGAGGAGAAATGTTTACCGTTGCCGCTAAGCACCACCACGCGCACTTCGTCGGCGTCGTCGACCCACTGGAAGATCTCAACGATCTCGCTCCAGAACGCCGCGTTCATCGAATTGATCTTTTCCGGGCGATTGATCTGCACATGGGCGATGTTGTCGGCCAGTTCGACGTTGAAGGCGGAGTATTGAGTCATGGCAGTGATCCTTTACCGGGCAGAAAATGAGGCCCGAACTATAACAAGGCATCACGGCGGCGGTTCGGCCAAATGCGGGACTGCAGTGCTTACTCCCCTGTAGGAGCTGCCGAAGGTTCGGGCCGCGATCGGACCTTCGGCAGCTCCTACCCGGGTTATTGCACAACCCCACTCATCGAGCCAAACGCCGCAACCCAAACATCATCCCCCCCGCCCCCAACAACATCACCGCCAGAAACAGCGGATAAGAAATCCACCACGGCGTCCCCGCCGTCATCATGCTGAACTCCGACATGCCACCAATGCTCGCAATCAGGTTCAACGGCAGAAACACCACGTTGATCAACGTCAGCTTGCGCAGCAGGTTGTTCATGCTGTTGTTCATCAGATTGCCGCGCGCATCGATCAAACCGGAAAACACCGTCGAGTAGATTTCCGCCTGCTTGTAGCACTGGTTGTTCTCAATGATCAGATCGTCAATCAGGCCGAGCGCTTCACTGCCGAAATGCTGTTTCTCGGCATGATTGCGCAGGCGCGTGAGGACCGCGCCGTTGCTGTGCAGCGCGTTGATGTAATAGATCAGGCTTTCGCTGAGATTGAACATCTGCACCAGATGCTGGTTCTGCATCGAGTGGTTGAATTTCTGCTGCAGTTCGCGGGCGACCAGTTTGATCACCTTCAGGTGCCCGAGGTAGTGATGGATATTGCTGAACAGCAAATCAAGCAACACATCCAGCGGCGTGTTCAACGGCTGGCGAGTGCCGAGGCCGTGCAGCGGCGTGTCGTCGGTGGCGATCACCAGCAGTTGTCCGGGGGCAAACAGCAATCCGCAGGACGACACTTCAAATGCCAGACTGCCGCCACCGGAGTAGTTTTCCGGGCGTTTCCAGATCAGAAACAAATGGTCGGGATGAAACTCGATGCGCGACACCTCATCCGGGTCCAGCGCTGACGCCAATGCGTGTTCATCGACCTTGAAATGACTGTGCAGCAAGTCGCGCTCGGCGGCATCGGGGTTGCTGAACAGCATCACCTCGGCGTCCAGTCGCTCGACCCGCTGCAGGGCGCCGTGGCTCAGTGCGAAGCTGTTGATCATCGGCGCCTCACCAGGCCTGGCCGCGACGCTTGAGTTCCAGGCGGCGCACGAACTCTTCCAGCACCAGTGAGTACAGATCGTCGTGCAAATAGGCGTCTTCGATGCCGGCGTCGAGGTTGGGGTTGTCGTTGACTTCGATCACCACCACTTTGTCGCCGGCCTGCTTCAGATCGACACCGTAGAGGCCGTCGCCAATCAGATTGGCGGTCTTCACTGCCAGCTCCACCACCGCACGCGGCGCCTCGTGGATCGCCATCGTGCGGCATTCGCCGTTGACGTCCTGACCTTTGGCCTTGTGGTTGTAGATTTGCCAGTGGCCCTTGGACATGAAGTATTGGCAGGCGAAGATCGGTTTGCGATTGAGCACGCCGATGCGCCAGTCGTACTCGGTGTAGAAAAACTCCTGAGCCAGCAGCAACACCGAGTGCTCAAACAATTCGGCGGTCGCCTCAAGCAGCGCTTGCTGACTTTCGACCTTGATCACACCGCGGGAAAAACAGCCGTCGGGAATCTTCAGCACCAGCGGAAAACCAAGGCGCTCACCCACTCGCTCGAAGTCTTCGGGTCGCTCCTTGTAGAGGATTTCGGTGGCGGGCATGCCCAGTTGATGGCTGTTGAGCAGATCGGTCAGGTAAACCTTGTTAGTGCAGCGCAATATCGACGTTGGGTCATCCATGACCACCAGCCCTTCACTTTCGGCCTTCTTGGCGAAGCGATAAGTGTGGTTGTCGACGCTGGTGGTTTCACGGATCAGCAAACCGTCGTACTCGGCGAGACGTGCGTAATCCTTGCGTTCAATCAGTTCGACGTCGATGCCCATGGTTTTGCCGACCCGGACGAAGTTCGCCAGTGCCTTGGCGTTGGACGGCGGCAACGCCTCCTGCGGATCATGCAGAATCGCCAGGTCGTAGCGCGCTACTTGCGGCGAGCGCGGCACACGCCAGACTTTACGACTGAAACCGTCCAGCGCATTGGCAAACTGATCTTCCTGATCGTCGCGCAACTTGTGCAAGGCACCGGACTTGATGCCTTCAATGTGCCAACCGTTAGTTCGGCGAAACTCAACTAACAGAATCGGACAGGGAAACACTTCAAACAACTGCCGGGCCAGATCCTGTAATGGCTCGATATGGGTCCGGCCAAAATACAGGGTCAGAGTAAAGCCTTCGGTATCACTGTAGAGATGATGACTGAGGGCTTTCTCAAGGGTTTTATCGAGATCGTCCAATGCCAGACCGTACAGTGATTTTTTTGTCAGTTCGCTGATGGTTCGCACCGACGGAATCACCTTGTGCCCCCGCGCCTCGGCGAGCAACGAGCAGTAGTAACCGTGGCCCAGGTATTTGTAGCTGCGGCACAGATTGATCACCTGCACGCGCTTGCCCGGCTCGCTGTCACAGCTGTGCTCGAGGTATTCCTGCGCCGTCAGGATGTCTTCGCTGGGGAAATATGAGGCCCAGTCTTCCTTGCGCTCGACAATAATCAAAACCTGACTGGATGTTTTAATCGCTGATTTTAAATAAGTTGCCGCCGGCAAACTTTGCTCGGATACTTCGCGCCAATGACCCTGTACCGCTGACATAGAGATTGATCCGTTGGAGAACAAGACCTTTTCTATTAAGCACGAAGTTTTTTGAAAGTCTCGTTTCGTTACGCAACTTTTACGGTGGTCATATGAAGGCTGTTTTTCGTTTGGCGGTAGTTGAAGACTTGCCGGCGTTGCTGGCACTGGAAATGCAATGTTTCACCACGGACCGGCTCACCAGTCGCAGCTTTCAGTGGATGATCACCCGTGCTCACGGGCAGTTGCTGGTGGCGGAGTACGACGGTCAATTGTTGGGTTATGCGTTGGTGTTGTTTCATCGCGGCACTTCGCTCGCGCGGCTGTATTCCATCGCCATCGCCGTCGAGGCGCGCGGCACGGGCCTGGGCAAGGCATTGCTGCAGCGCATTGAAGCGATGGCCCTGGAACATGACTGCGCGTACCTGCGCCTGGAAGTGCGCCTCGACAACCCTGCGGCCATCGCGCTGTACGAGCGCAATGGCTACCGGCGTTTTGCCCTGATTCACGATTACTACGAAGACCACGCCGATGCGCTGCGTCTGGAGAAACGCATTCTCCAGCACCGTGATTCGCGCAGCATCAAGGTGCCTTACTACCCGCAAACCACCGATTTCACCTGTGGCCCGGCGTGTCTGTTGATGGCCATGGGCGCATTGCAATCGGAGCGTTTGCTGGAGCGTCGGGAAGAGTTGCAGGTCTGGCGGGAAGCAACGACGGTGTTCATGACCTCCGGCCATGGCGGTTGCAGCCCGCAGGGATTGGCACTGGCGGCGTGGCGTCGGGGATTTCGCGTGCGTATGGCGCTGAGCATGAGTGGGCCGCTGTTCCTCGACGGTGTGCGTGACGCGCATAAAAAAGACGTCATGCGCCTGGTCCACGAAGAGTTTACGGCGCAATTGCAAGAGACCGATGTCGAGTGCGTGATCGGTGCATTGCTGGATCTGCCGCGACTGCTGGATGCCGGTGGACAGCCGTTGGTGTTGATCAGCAGCTATCGACTGACCCGCTCCAAATCGCCGCACTGGGTGATCGTGACCGATTGCGACGAAGACTTCGTTTACCTGCATGACCCGGATGTTGACCACAGCCAGCATCGACAGCCCATGGATTGCCAGCATGTGCCGGTGAGTCATGGGGAGTTCGAGAAAATGTGCCGGTTTGGCCGGGGTAAATTGCGCGCTGCAGTAGTGCTGTATTCCCGCGAAACGTAAAACTCCACATGCAGGAGCTGCCGCAGGCTGCGATCTTTTGATCTTGATCTTGAAAACAAGATCAAAAGATCGCAGCCTCGTTGCACTCGACAGCTCCTACAGGGGGAATCTTCTTTAAAGTTCGGGCTTCAGGCCGATTTTGTACAAAGAGCCCTTCTCTTCATCCGTCAGCACGTACAAGTAACCATCCGGCCCTTGCCGCACATCACGAATCCGCTGATTCAGTTCACCTAGCAAACGCTCCTCGTGCACAACCTTGTCGCCATCGAACTGCAAGCGGATCAGCTCCTGAGTCACCAGCGCGCCGATAAACGCATTGTGTTGCCACGGCTTGAAACGATCGGCATCGTAAAACGCCATACCGGTAACGCCCGGCGACTTCTCCCACACGTGGTGCGGTGCGACAGTGCCTTCGGCCGTTTTGCCCTGAGCTTCCGGGATCGGCTGCATCGAGTAATTGATGCCGTGGGTCGCCAGCGGCCAGCCGTAGTTCTTGCCGCGCTCGATGATGTTCACCTCATCGCCACCGCGCGGGCCGTGCTCGTTCTCCCACACCGTGCCGGTCCAGGGATTGAGCGCCGCCCCCTGCGGATTGCGTACGCCGTAGGCCCAGATCTCGGGGCGTACGCCGGACTGACCAACAAACGGGTTGTCATCCGGCACCTTGCCGTCCGGGTAGATGCGCACGACCTTGCCTTGCAGCTTGTCGAGATCCTGCGCGGTCGGCCGGTCGTTGTTCTCACCCAAGGTAATGAACAAATAACCGTCGCGATCAAACACCAGCCGTGAGCCGAAGTGATTGCCGACCGAAAGCTTCGGTTCCTGGCGGAAGATCACTTTGAAATCCTTCAGCGTCTTCAAGTCATCCGAGAGCCGTCCTCGCCCCACAGCGGTGCCGGCCTTGTCGCCGGCACCGCCACCTTCGGCATAGGACAGATAGACCAGACGATCCTGTTTGAAGTCCGGTGACAGCGCGACATCGAGTAACCCGCCCTGCCCCTTGGCCCAGACCTGCGGCACACCGGAGATCGGCGCCGACATTTTGCCGTCGGCGGCCACCACGCGCAGATTACCCGGACGTTCGGTGACCAGCATGCCTTGGCGATCCGGTAAAAACGCCAGTGCCCAAGGATGCTCAAGGCCTGCGGTGATGGTCGTGACTTCGAGGGTGCCCTGCTCGCTTTGCAGCTCTTTGGGGGCGGCGGCAAAGGCCGCCGCGCTGATCAGCGCGCCGGCACACAGTGTGGCTAGAACGGTTTTACGCAACATGCACGATTCCTTTTGTTCGTTTGCAGGGCCGGCAGAACCTCAGTCCTGCCGCTCAACGGTTGCTTTCTCCGCTGCGCGAAGGTGGGTTGGGAATGAACGTGGGCGGCGTGCTCGGCACCGAGCGGATCGGCTGGCCATTACCAATGCCTCGGTTCTCGACCGTAGGCTGGCGCGGCGTCGGTACAGTGTTCGGTCCCCGAATGGGTGGAGCGCTGGGCTGAGTGCCCTGCATGCTGTTCGGATTGGCCCGGCGGATCGGACTGTTGTAGGGGTTATTGCTATTGCCGGTGGGGCTTTGCGCCAACAGGACGTCGGCATGAACCAGACCACCACTGAGGGTCAGGACGACGATGCCAAGCAGAATTCGGTTCATGACGCTGCCTCTCGATGGGCCGGGGATAGAGCCTTCGAGTCCACGCTACGCTCAGGGTTCGGATTTGTTAACCCGCAAGCCTTAAACAACATGTAACACGGCTTGACCGAGTCCCTGTAAACCCGCGCATTTCGGGGAAACTTTCAGTCACAGCCGCAGGTCATCCGATCATCACTCGGAGAACTCACCATGGCTCGGGCAATCTGGAAAGGCGCAATCAGTTTCGGACTGGTGCACATCCCTGTCGCATTGGTCTCGGCGACCTCGTCGCAGGGCGTCGATTTCGATTGGCTCGACAGCCGCAGCATGGATCCTGTCGGTTATAAACGGGTCAACAAGGTCACCGGCAAGGAAGTCACCAAGGAGCACATCGTCAAAGGTGTGGCCTATGAAAAGGGCCGGTATGTGGTGCTGAGCGAGGAAGAGATTCGCTCGGCGCATCCCGTATCGACGCAGACCATCGACATCTTTTCCTTTGTCGATGCCGAACAGATTCCGCTGCAGAACATCGACACGCCCTACTACCTGGCACCCGACAAACGCGGCGGCAAGGTTTACGCATTGCTGCGTGAAACCCTGAGCAAAACCAACAAGGTCGCCCTCGCCCGCGTGGTGCTGCATACGCGCCAGTACCTCGCGGCGTTGATGCCGCTGGATTCTGCCTTGGTGCTGGTGAAGTTACGCTGGCC
The DNA here is from genome assembly GCF_949767675.1 of Pseudomonas sp. IT-P395. Taxonomy (NCBI): domain Bacteria; kingdom Pseudomonadati; phylum Pseudomonadota; class Gammaproteobacteria; order Pseudomonadales; family Pseudomonadaceae; genus Pseudomonas; species Pseudomonas sp. IT-P395. The sequence continues at coordinate 31,192 of NZ_CATKPW010000061.1, read as the reverse complement.
GCAAGAGGTGCGCAGCCTCGATGAGCTGGAGCTGGGCAGCGAAGTGACCAAGCCGCAACTGGCCAAGGGTGAACTGGACATGGCCAAACGGTTGGTGCAGGACATGAGCGCGGACTGGAAGCCCGAGGATTACAAGGATGAGTTCGAAGACAAGATCATGGCTCTGGTCGAGAAAAAGGCCCATGAAGGCAAGATCGAGGATGTCGAAACGGTGGGCGGCGAGGAAGAGCGCAAGACAGCTGATGTTATCGATTTGACCGAGCTGCTTAAACGCAGTCTGGGTGGGAAAGCGGTGGCGAAGCCAAAAGCGAAAGCAGAGAAAACGGCGAAATCTGCGCCAGCGAAGAAGACCAAGAAGGCTTCCTGATAGTGATTGGTTGCCCTTGAGACCGTCATCGATAGCAGGCTCACTCCTACAGGGGAACGCATTTCAAATGTAGGAGTGAGCCTGTTCGCGATGGCGTCAGCAGCGTCTGCCTGGAACTCAGATCAGAATGAAGATCGCCAGCAAACCACCGAAGATCGCCCACTTTTCCATGTAGTAACGCTTGCGATTGCGCTTTTTCAGCTCTTTGCCACGCAGACGAATCTTGTAGATCCGCGTAAACAAGCGGTTGATCCCGCCGGTGCGGTCGCCTGCATCGTTCGGCGCGCCGGCAGCCGACATCACCGTACGGCTGAACCAAGCGTTGAACGCGGCGGCCCAGCGGTACTTCATCGGGCGCTCAATATCGCAGAACAGGATGATGCGGTTCTTGTCGGTGGTGTTTTCGGCGTAATGAATAAACGTCTCGTCGAACATCACCGCTTCGCCGTCACGCCAGTGGTAGCTCTCACCGTCGACGTTGATGTAGCAACCGGCGTCGTTCGGCGTGTCCAGGCCCAGGTGATAACGATAGGAGCCGGCATACGGGTCACGGTGACGCACCAGTTTCGAGCCCGGTGGCAGCTCGGCGAACATCGCGGCTTTGATCGAACCAATGCTTTGCACCAGTTCGGTGGTGCGCGGACACAGCTTCATCGCCGACGGATGGCTTTCGCCGTACCACTTCAGGTAGAAACGCTTCCAGCCGCTTTTGAAGAACGAGTTGAACCCGACATCGTCGTACTGGTTAGATCGCTTGATCTCGCCGGCACGCAGCAAATTCTGCCCTTCTTCGCGGATTTCCTCCCAGTGTGCCTGCAACGGGCTCAAGTCAGGAAACTCGCTCGGGTCCAGGTACGGCTGGTTCGGCTTCTTCGAAAACAGATAAAGAAAGCAGTTGATCGGCGCCAGAAACGTCGAGTGGTCGCTTAGTTGTCGACCGAGCTTGTGGCGCACACGCCCACGCAAATGAACGTATGCAATGGAAATGACATAAATAGCAGCAATGATGAGTTTCACGGAAATCGTCACACGTCAGAAGTGAACAAACTGCGCGCCTGGCGGCCTGAGGCTCAGCGTCTTATGCAGTGGTCTGATTACAAATGGCACGTCCTTGGCCCGCGCCGTTACCGGACGCTCGGTGAAAGGTGGCATTTTAGCCACAGTTTGTAACCGATAGTGAATCTTCAACTGTGAAAAACTGTCCCGCGATGACGTCAATCGGCGATCGTGGCGTGATCGCCCTATCGTTTAGAGAGCCAGACCAGTACAATCGCCGCCAAACTTTACGCGCCCCCCTTGGTTGATGACGGGACTCTCCCGCTTCAGCGCACTTCGACTCGGGCCAAGCGCTGCAGCCGCACCCTCGCTACTCAGAATGCTTCGCAGGAATAACTCTTGATCTCTACAGCTAACATCACGATGCAGTTCGGCGCCAAGCCGCTCTTCGAAAACGTTTCGGTCAAATTCGGCGCGGGCAACCGCTATGGCCTGATCGGCGCCAACGGTTGCGGCAAGTCGACCTTCATGAAAATCCTCGGCGGCGACCTCGACCCGTCCGGCGGTCAGGTCATGCTCGAGCCGAACGTGCGTCTGGGTAAATTGCGCCAGGACCAGTTCGCTTACGAAGAATTCACCGTGATCGACACCGTGATCATGGGTCACGAAGAGCTGTGGAAGGTCAAAGCCGAGCGCGATCGTATCTACTCGCTGCCGGAAATGAGCGAAGAAGACGGCATGGCCGTGGCCGAGCTGGAAACCGAATTCGCCGAAATGGACGGCTACACCGCCGAATCCCGTGCCGGTGAACTGTTGCTGGGCCTGGGTATCGGCATCGAGCAGCACTTCGGCCCGATGAGCGAAGTCTCGCCAGGCTGGAAACTGCGCGTATTGCTGGCGCAGGCACTGTTTTCCGATCCGGAAGTGCTGTTGCTCGACGAACCGACCAACCACCTGGACATCAACACCATTCGCTGGCTGGAAAACGTTCTGACCCAGCGTAACAGCCTGATGATCATCATCTCTCACGACCGTCACTTCCTGAACAGCGTGTGCACGCACATGGCTGACCTGGATTACGGCGAGCTACGCCTGTTCCCGGGCAACTACGACGAGTACATGACCGTGGCGACCCAGTCCCGCGAGCAACTGCTGTCGGACAACGCCAAGAAGAAAGCGCAGATTTCCGAGCTGCAATCGTTCGTCAGCCGCTTCTCGGCCAACGCCTCGAAAGCCAAACAGGCTACTTCCCGCGCCAAGGCGATCGACAAGATCCAACTGGCCGAGGTCAAGCCTTCGAGCCGCGTGAGCCCGTTCATCCGCTTCGATCAGAACAAGAAGCTGCACCGCCAGGCGGTCATCGTCGAAAAAATGGCCAAAGGCTTCGACGGCAAACCACTGTTTAAAGACTTCAGCTTCCAGGTTGAAGCCGGCGAGCGCGTGGCGATCATCGGCCCGAACGGTATCGGCAAAACCACCCTGCTGCGCACCCTGGTCAACGAACTGACCCCGGACGCCGGCAGCATCAAGTGGACCGACGCCGCCGAACTGGGCTACTACGCCCAGGATCACGCGCACGACTTCGAAGACGACGTCACCCTGTTCGACTGGATGGGTCAGTGGACTCAGGGCGAGCAGATGATTCGCGGTACTTTGGGCCGCATGCTGTTCTCCAACGACGAAATCCTCAAGTCGGTCAAAGTGATTTCCGGTGGTGAGCAAGGTCGCATGCTGTTCGGCAAGCTGATTCTGCAAAAGCCGAACGTGCTGATCATGGACGAACCCACCAACCACTTGGACATGGAATCGATCGAGGCGCTGAACCTGGCGCTGGAAAACTATCCGGGCACGCTGATCTTCGTCAGCCACGACCGTGAGTTCGTATCGTCCCTGGCCACGCGCATCATCGAGCTGAGCCCGGATGGCGTAACCGACTTCAGCGGCACCTACGATGACTACCTGCGTAGTCAGGGTGTGGTGTTCTAAACAGCTGCTGCAATCTAAAAAGCCCTGTCCATGTGACAGGGCTTTTTGCATTCAGGGCGCTGATCGTTCCCACGCTCTGCGTGGGAATGCATCTCGAGACGCTCCGCGTCACACGAGCGGGACGCGGAGCGTCCGTGGCGGCGTTACCACGCAGAGCGTGGGAACGATCAGTCTGGAAAGATAGTTAGCCTGCTTTCTTTTATCTGACACCCAAGCCATGATGCGAGCTCTCCCACCGCCGCCCGCGAACGAGTCCTCATGTCTGCGCAGCAACTGCCACCGCAAAGCTCCATGGCGATCACCCTGCAGATCGTCTCCATCGTTTTCTATACCTTTATTGCGTTCCTCTGCATCGGTCTGCCGATTGCGGTGTTGCCGGGTTATGTGCATGAACAATTGGGTTTCAGCGCGGTGATTGCCGGTCTAGTGATTGGCTCGCAATACCTGGCCACCCTGCTCAGCCGGCCGATGGCCGGGCGCATGTCGGATACGCTCGGCACCAAACGGGCGATCATTTATGGCTTGTGGGGGATTGTCCTCAGCGGCTTGCTGACGTTGCTTTCCACACTGCTGCAGGACTTTGCGCTAGCGAGCCTGATCATTCTGATCATCGGCCGTTTGCTCCTCGGTATCGCGCAGGGCTTGATCGGCGTCGGCACCATCAGTTGGTGCATGGGCCAGGTGGGTGTCGAACACACCGCTAAATCCATTGGCTGGAACGGTATCGCGTCCTATGGCGCGATTGCCATTGGCGCGCCGCTGGGTGTGGTGATGGTCGCCGATTACGGCTTTACCAGCCTCGGCATCGCGCTGGCGGTACTGGCGGCAGGCGCGCTGCTACTGATCCGCAACAAACCCTCGGTGCCGGTGATACGCGGCGAACGGCTGCCGTTCTGGGCGGTATTCGGACGGATTGCCCCGTATGGCGCCAGCCTGACCCTGGCCTCGATCGGCTACGGCACGCTGACCACCTTCATCACTTTGTATTACCTGAACCGTGGCTGGACCGGCGCAGCGTACTGCCTGACGGTGTTCGGCGTGTGCTTCATCCTGTCGCGCCTGATGTTTATCTCGGCGATCAGTCGCTTCGGCGGGTTCAGGTCCGCCATTGCTTGTATGACTATAGAAACCGTCGGGTTGGTGCTGTTGTGGCTGGCACCGTCCACCGCTTTTGCCTTGATCGGCGCGGGATTGGCCGGGCTTGGCTTGTCGCTGGTGTACCCGGCGTTGGGTGTAGAGGCGATCAAGCAAGTGCCCAGCTCCAGCCGTGGTTCCGGGCTGGGCGCTTACGCGGTGTTCTTCGATCTGGCGCTGGCGATTGCCGGGCCGTTGATGGGCGCGGTGGCGTTGAATCTGGGGTATTCGTGGATATTCTTCAGTGCGGCGCTGTTGTCAGTGATTGGGCTGGGGCTGACTTTGCTGCTCCAGCGCCGGGCAACGACCTGAAGTCCGACGCAGCCCCCTGTAGGAGTGAGCCTGCTCGCGATAGCGGTGTGTCAGTCGACATAATCTTTTCTGATGAACCGCTATCGCGAACAGGCTCACTCCTACAGGGGATTTGCGGGGTTATTGATCTGCGGTTTGCATGCCGGCCCGGGTTGGTCTGCCCAGCGTGTGCGAGAAGAACCGTCCAGCCTCGGAGATCAGGTTGCGATGGATATCCTCGCGATCCACGCCATCAGCATCGGTACACAACGCCGGCATCGCGCGAATCTGCTCTTCATTGCACGGCGCCATAAAGACGAAGTGCCCTGCCCCGGCGAGTAATTTGAAATCCGGCGCCGTCGGCAGTTTGCGCGCCAGCGCCGCCGCGTTCTTGTCGAAAGCCACCAGTTTGTCGCCATCACCGCTGTAGAGCAGCACCGGCACATGCACATCGGCCAAGGTGTGACGGCCGAACTTCAAGCTCAGCGGCGCCATCAGCAGCAAGGCATGAACGCGCGGATCCGCGACCGGTTGCAGGTCATCTCGATCAACGATCAATTCACCCTGCGTGTTGCAGGCATCACGATCATCTGGACGCTCCTGGCAATAACGACGCAGGCGATCAAGATCCGGTTGCGCCCCCGACAGGATCAACGCCGTTTCGCCGCCCGCCGAATAGCCAATCACCCCGACCTGATCGGCATTGACGTACGGCGCGAGCATGCGGTCGCCAAGCGTGGCGGTAATCGCTTCGGAAATCTGGATTGGCCGACCATAGAGATTGCTCAGGGTGCCCAATCGGCTGTGGTCTTTGGAGTTGTCGCCGGGGTGAATCACCGCGACCACGACAAAGCCTTTGCGTGCCAGTGAGGTCGCGAGGTCATGCAGCGCCAGCGGCGTGCCGGTGTTGCCATGGGAGAGCATCAGCATCGGGAAGCGGCCGATGGCGACTTTGGTGTCTTCGCCAGCCTCGACCGAATAACCCTCGAGCAGGCTCATGTGTTCACGGTCGCTGGAAGGATAAAAGGCGATCGCGCGCATCGGTTGCAGATCCAGCGGATCCAGAAAGGTCATTTCGTGGTAGCCGACGCTCCACACCGGGTGTCGCCCAGGCGCAGCCTGCACTGAATTCAGGCCGCCGAGCAGGCAAATCAGTAACGCTGCACAAAGACGCATCATGGGATGCCCCACCCTGTTGTTACTCAATCTAAAGTTCCGTTGCGTTGCGGGCCTAAACTCCGGGGATTAGGTGTTCCGGTACGACAATGCACTCAGACGCTGATTGTGTGACTGCATAACCCGGGCCAGATTATGTAACAGCCAGAAACAAAAAACTCCGTATTCGCCCCTTGCGGAACCAGAATACAGAGTTTTTTGGGGGTTACCTGAACATCAGCTGTTCTTTACGCAAGCCTTACGCGGCGGCGAACAGTTGCTCGCTGATCTTCGCCTGAGCAGCGGTCATGGCGTTGTTGCGCACTTCTTCGCCATACGCCAGGCCTTCGGCACGGACGATTTCGATATCGGTGATGCCAAGGAAGCCCAGTACCAGCTTCAGATATTCTTCGTGAGCGATGCCGCTGGCTTGGCCGGCGTGGATGCCGCCGGCAGTGGAGACGATCACGACTTTCTTGCCGCCGCACAGGCCTTCAGGGCCGGCTTCGGTGTAACGGAAGGTCTGACCGGCGACTGCTACGCGATCGATCCACGCCTTGAGTTGGGTCGGTACGGTGAAGTTGTACATCGGAGCCGCGATAACAACGGCGTCGGCGGCGATGAACTCGGCCAGGGTCGAAGCGCTCAGTTCGGCTTCGTGCTGTTGTGCGGCGTTACGCAGCTCAGCAGTAGTGCCAGCGGCGACCAGGGTGGTCGACGAGAAGTGGCTGATAGCGTCGGCGGCCAGATCGCGGTAAGTCACGACTGCGCTTGGCTCGGCGGCCTGCCAGGCTTTGACGACTTCGCTGCTCAACTGACGGGAAGCCGAGTTGTCGCCCAGAATGCTCGAATCGATATGCAGCAGTTTCATGTGGAATCTCCTGGAAGGAATCGCCGGTGGCGACGGAATGGAGACAATCCTACGCAAGAAACCAATGGATGATTAGCCGCCTGAAATGCGATAGTTTGTCCCATTGATAGAACAGTTGGATTTCCCTATGCAAGACCTCAACGATCTCTACTATTTCGCCAAAGTCGTCGAGGCTGGCGGTTTTGCTGCGGCCGGGCGATTGCTCGGGATTCCCAAGTCACGGCTGTCGCGGCGTATTGCCGAACTGGAAGAACGCCTCGGTGCGCGTTTGCTGCAACGTACCACCCGGCAACTCAATCTCACCGCCGTTGGCGAACGTTATCTGCGTCACTGCCAGGCGATGTTGCTGGAAGCGGAAATGGCCGATGAGGCGGTGGCGAGCATGTCCAGTGAGCCGCGCGGTCGCCTGCGCGTTTCCTGCCCCACCGGTCTGGCCCGGGAAATGTTGCCGTGGGTCATCAGCGAATTCCTCGGCAAATTTCCTCAGGTGCAACTGGAAGTCGTCCTGCTCAATCGTCGGGTCGACCTGGTCGGCGAAGGTTTTGATGTCGCATTGCGCGTGCGTGAACACGGTGATGAGGATCCGCTGCTGGTGACCCGGCGTTTGCGTCAGGCACAAATGGTCGTGGTCGCCAGCCCGGCGTTTTTACAAGGCCAGACGATCAATCATCCGCAAGATCTGAAAAATCTGCCGGTGTTGGGGGCGCTGGAGGCCGATCGCATGGTGCATGTGCGTTTGCTCGATCAGCAGGGCCACAGTTTTGAACTGAACATGGAAGCCCGCCTGGGCATCGATGACTTTGTCGTACGCAAGACCTGCGTTCTGGCCGGTCAGGGGTTTACGCTGTTGCCGATGATGTATTGCGAGGCGGAGCTGGAAAACGGCACGCTGGTGCAGATGCTGCCAGAGTGGTCACTGCCCGGCGGTTGGCTGCAAGCGGTGTATCCGCATCGACGCGGCGTAATGCCGGCGGTGCGCGCATGGATCGATCATCTGGTCGAGTCGTTCAATGCCTGTGGGGAGCGGTTGTTATGAGCAAGGGAAAAATGAGCGAAGCCGACGTCGCGGCGTTCTGCCTGGCATTGCCGGGCGCTCGGGAAGATTACAAATGGGGTGGCGTGCGGGTGTTTTCGATTGCCGGCAACAAGATGTTTGCCTTGCAGGGGCTGCGTGGAGATTCGTTGGCATTCAAGGTCGACAAGGATCTGTTTCTCGGTCATTGCGACCGCCCGGGGATTCATCCGGCGCCGTATCTGGCGCGGGCGCAGTGGATCATCATGCATCCGCCCTACCCGTTGGCTGCCGAGGAACTGAAGGGGTTGTTGCAGCGTTCGCATCAACTGGTGGTAAGCAAGTTGCCGAAGAAAACCCAAATCGGTTTGTTGCTGTAACCCCAATCCCCCTGTGTAGGAGCTGCCGAAGGCTGCGATCTTTTGACTTTGATCTTTTAAAAAGCAAGATCAAAAGATCGCAGCCTTCGGCAGCTCCTACAGGGGGATTTGTGTGGGCTGTCAGAACAGCGCCAGCAAGTTCGAGCCGAGAAACAGCTGGTCGATCCAGAACACCTGATGCAGCAGCACAATCACCCAGAACAAAATCTGAAACGACACCTTGCGCGTCTTGTGCCGGAACACCTGCTGGGCGATCAACGCGCCCGGCCAGCCGCCCGCCAGCTCTACCGCATGCAGGATGTTCTCCGGTGTGCGCCAGGCATCAGCGCGCGCCTTGCGCTTGTCCGCCCAATACATGAAGAACGCCAGCACGCTGACGATCCCGTAAGCGGCCAGCGGGACCAGCGAAATCCCGCGCAGCCACATCGACAACGAGCCGTACAGCGGCAACGCGCAGACGATCAGCAGAACGACCAGTTTCAGCTTCAGGTTCTGGATGTTGTTGCCGCCCGAAGGTCGTCCTTCGGGGCGGCGTGCGCGGGAGTCACTCATGGCTTGGCCGCCGCCCAATCGATCCAGCCAAACTGCCACGTCGCCAGAATCACCAGACCAAACACGATCCGATACCAGGCGAATGCCGCATAGCTGTGGCTAGCGATGAACTTGAGCAAACCGCGCACGGCGATCATGGCGAAGATGAATGCGGTGACAAAACCGATGGCGAACACCGGAAAATCCGCCGGGACAAACAGGTCGCGATACTTGTAGCCCGAGTAAACCGCCGCACCGACCATGGTTGGCATCGCGAGGAAGAACGAGAACTCGGTGGCAGTCTTGCGCGACAGGCCGAACAGCAAGCCGCCAATGATCGTCGAGCCGGAACGCGAGGTACCAGGGATCATGGCCAGACACTGCGCAAAGCCGACTTTGAGGGCGTCTTTCCAGGTGATCTCATCGACCGTTTCCGCATGCACTTCATGTTGACGTTTTTCCGCCCACAACATGATGATGCCGCCCACGACCAGCGCGGCCGCGACGGTAATCGGGTTAAACAGATATTCGTGAATGAGGTCGGCAAAGATCACGCCCAGCACCACGGCAGGCAGAAATGCGATCAGCAGGTTGGCGGTGAAACGCCGTGCGCTGGGCTGGGTCGGCAAGCCGATGACCACATCGAAAATCTTGCGTCGAAACTCCCAGACCACCGCGAGGATCGCGCCGAGCTGGATGATGATATTGAACGCCATGGCCCGTTCGCCGCCGAACTCGAGCAAGTCGGCCACAATGATCTGGTGTCCGGTACTGGAAATGGGCAAAAACTCCGTCAGCCCCTCTACAACTCCTAGTATCAGTGCCTGCAAGGCCGTCCAAAGATCCATCAATCCCCCAAAGAGCGATGCGCGCTGGCATGCCCCGATAGTATTTTTTTACGTTCACTGCGATCAGCGTAGCTGGTTGTGGCTGTACCGATTCCGCGCGCACAGGATCCACACGAAACGGTCAAAATTCCGTGAAATATCAATTTGGATTCAGGTTTTCACGCGCGGGGCCGAAATCCTAACAGACAAGCCTTAATAGCGCTGCCGCGTTATACGACTTGGGTCGCGTATGCCCGCTCACAAAATCGTGGTTGGATGCTGGCGGTCGTTTATTACAAGAAAAAGAATCCGGAGTGACAGCGTTATGAACAGCTTGCGCAGTGTGTCGATCAGCCGACGCTTGTGGCTCATCTTGATTGTGGCGGTGGTCATGTTGCTGACCTTGGGCGTATTGATGCTCAAGCAGATCCACGACGATCTCTATCACGCCAAGGCCCAGAAAACCCAGCACGTGGTGCAGACCGCCAGCGGCCTGCTGACCTATTACCACGACCTCGAAACTGCCGGCACCCTGAGCAAGGACGCCGCGCAGAAACAGGCGCTGACGGCAATTCGTGGTTTGCGCTATGACCAGAGCGATTACTTCTGGATCAACGACCTCACACCCGTGATGGTCATGCACCCGACCAACCCGAAACTCGAAGGCCAGAACCTTTCGGCGATCCGCGATCCGGACGGCTTCGCGGTGTTCAACGAAATGGTCGCCATCGCTCGAGCCAAAGGCGCCGGCATGGTCGACTACCGTTGGCCAAAACCGGGCGCCAGTGAGCCGGTGGCCAAGACTTCCTACGTCAAACTGTTCGAACCGTGGGGCTGGGTGCTTGGCTCCGGGGTTTACGTCGATGACGTACAGGCGGAGTTCCAGGGTCAGGTGATCAAAGCCACGGTCATCGGCCTGGCGATTGCGCTGATCATGGCGTTGCTGGTGATCCTGATCGCACGCAGCATCGTCCGTCCGCTACAGGAAACCGTGAACGCCATGGCCAATATTGCCAGCGGTGAAAGCGACCTGACCCGCAGCCTCGATACCCATGGCAAGGATGAAGTCACCGAGCTTGCGCATCACTTCAATGCCTTTACCGCCAAACTGCGTCGCGTGATCGGTGATTTGCAGGTGTCGGCCAGCGCCTTGGGCCAGTCGTCCAGCGAACTGGGCAACGACGCTTCGCAGGCGCAACAGCGTAGCCAGCAGCAGTCGCAGCAGATGGAACTGGTGGCGACGGCGATCAACGAAGTGACCTACGGTGTGCAGGATGTGGCGAAGAACGCCGAGCACGCCGCCGCCGAAATGCGCGATGCCGAAGCACAGGCGCAACAGGGCCAGATCAACATCGATGGCAGCTTGCAGCAGATCGACAAGCTGTCCGGCACCATCGATCAAGCGGTTGAAGTAATTCGCACCCTCGCCGCCGAAAGCACACAGATCGGCAGTGTACTGGAGGTGATTCGCTCAATTGCCGAGCAAACCAACCTGCTCGCGCTCAACGCTGCAATCGAAGCGGCCCGGGCCGGTGAGCAGGGTCGCGGGTTTGCCGTGGTCGCCGATGAAGTGCGCTTGTTGGCGCAGCGCACGCAGAAGTCGACAGCGGAAATTCAGTCGATGATCGAACGCTTGCAGAACCATTCCGAAGCCGCCGTTAAGGTAATCGGCGACAGCAGCAGGGCATCGCAACTGACCATCGAGCAAGCCGGGCTGGCCGGCGCCAGTCTGAATGCCATTGGCCAGGCATTGCGCAATCTCAATGGTCTGAATGCGTCGATTGCCAGCGCCACGCTGCAACAGGCGCATGTGGTCGAGGACATCAATCAGAACGTCACGCAAGCGGCCGGCCTCTCGCACAGCACTGCAATCGCGGCCGAGCAGTCGAGTGCGGCCAGCCTGCGCCTCGGCCAATTGAGCGAACAACTCAACGCCCTGCTGCGCCAGTTCCGCGTCTGACCCGTGTAACTCTTGTGAGCCCCCCTCACCCCGGCCCTCTCCCCGAGGAGAGGGCCGGGGTGTCTCAAGCTATACGTCGACCTGAAAAATCGAGTCGATTATGGATTCAACGCAGAAAGATCAGGTCGGCGTATCTCGAACATCCAACTCGGTCAGTCCCCTCTCCTCTGGGAGAGGGTTAGGGTGAGGGGTTTGGCCCAATGCAGTACAATCCGCCCCCTCCTCAATTTCCCCCAAGGAACCGCCATGTCCGGGCTTGAACTGTTTGCCGCCGCCCTTGGCGTGATCGCCGTGTGGCTGACGGTCAAACAGAATCCGTGGTGCTGGCCGATCGGGCTGGTCATGGTCTTGCTCTACAGCTGGATCTTCTTTGAAGTGAAGCTGTACTCGGACATGTTGCTGCAAGTGATCTACGCCGCGCTGCAAGTCTATGGCTGGTGGCAATGGACACGCGCCGGGACGATGCATGACGGTCGTGAGGTCACGCGCCTTGATCAACGTTCGATCCTGGTCGGCTTAGGCGTTGGCGCGATCGGCAGCCTGTTGCTCGGCGCGGCCATGGCCCATTGGACCGACGCCGCGCAACCGTGGCTGGATGCAGCACTCACCGGTTTCAGCCTGGTGGCACAACTGTGGATGGCGCAGAAACGCCTGCAATGCTGGGCGCTGTGGTTCGTGCTCGATGTGATTTTTGTCGGCCTGTTCATCTATAAGGGGCTGTACCTGACCGCTGCGCTGTACGGGCTGTTCACCTTGCTGGCGATTCAAGGCTTTCGCGAATGGCGCGCCGACCCGGCGTTGCGCACATGAAGGTCGTGGTCCTGACCGGGCCCGAATCCACCGGCAAGAGCTGGCTGGCGGCGGGCCTGCAACAACGCTTTGGCGGCGTGCGGGTGGATGAGTACGTGCGCCGCTTTATCGAGCTCAATCCCCGCGATACCTGTCTGGCTGACATCCCGGAAATCGCTCAGGGCCAAATGCAATGGGAGGACCAGGCGCGAGCGCAGCAGCCTTCGTTGCTGATTCTCGACACTCACTTGTTGAGCAATATGCTATGGAGCCAGACGCTGTTCGGTGACTGCCCGGCCTGGCTGGAATCCGAGCTGTTGGCACGGCATTACGATCTGCACCTTCTTTTGTCCCCGGAACAGGTCGACTGGACTGATGACGGTCAGCGCTGCCAACCGGATCTGCACGAGCGAATGGCGTTTTACCAGTCCACGCGAAACTGGCTGGAACACCATCACCAGCGTTTTCAGATCATTCAGGGCAATTGGGCCGAACGCCAGACTCAGGCATTTGCCGCCGTCGAGCAATTGCTGAGGCAGTGACCCGGTCAACGGGTCAACTTCCCCACGACTCCCCCCTGTTTTGGGGGCAAAGTGTCCGTTCCTGAAACACTCCGTGAGTTGCAAAGTGCCCGTTTCAGCACTGTTCACTGCTTTGTCATCCGAGTTGTTACGCGGCTGATACACACCGCGGCAAACCCTTGTTCCAGAGCTTTGTCCAGCCAATGGACAGGTCGGCGCACCAGTGCGTGTATCAAGCCTGAAACAGCCTGTGTATCAGACGTGCGCATTTATTTTCCAACCCTTTGAAATTACAACGCTTTTAAAAAGCGGCATAGCTTTCGCTCTCTCCTTCACAACGCTGACTAGGGCCAGCCCACTGAAGAAGGAATTGCAGCCGTGGGGAATATCCAAAAAGGTTTGACCTGCCTTCTGCTGATCGGATCAGCAGCCAGTACGTTGATCAGCTTCAACGTGCAGGCAGAAGGTAACGGCGTGATTGTTCTCGATCGCGATGTTCAGCCTATCCCGATCGGTCGCAACGGTGGCAAAGACCCCTACCCGACCACCGTCAATGCCAACCCGTCCGCACGCATCAATTCCACCATGAACAGCACCGAATTGAGCGATGGCGACTTCGCCGGCGTCGCCAGCGGCAGCGCGTTCCGCACCACCAACAATGTCCAGGCCGGCGCCAACATGCCAGGCCTCAATACCCTCACCAATCCCAACGGCATGCCCGGCATGAGTGCTGGCCACGGTGGCGGTTCCGGTGGCGCGATTTCCGGCACGATCAACCGCGCCATGAGTTCCGGCCTTGCGCCATTGACCCGCATGGCCGGAGGCCAATGAAATGAATCGTTCACTCCTTCTGCTCGCCTTGCTCGGTTGCACCACTGTCATGGCTGCCGATCCCGCTTCAGTGAACAACGCCAACATTCAGGATTCCGGGGTTCAGTACCGCGGCAACTTCAACGTCAACCAGGCGGCTGGCGATCAAATGCAACAGGCCAACGTCAAGGCTGTGGCGATCGGCACCGGATCCCATGCCAGCACCAGCGTCATGCAGAAAATCGATACGCCTGCCTCTCGCTCGATGGACGCCAGCGCAACCATCGGCGGCACCTCTTTCAGCAATGGCAACGGCATCCTTGGAGTGAACCAGGGTGCCGGGGCCAACAACCAGATGGCCAACGTCACGCGCGTCAGCATCAGTGCTGCCCCGCAGAGCGTTGACGACAGTGCCCTTTCACAACAGAACGTGGCGCTTTTACCGAGCTCAGGAGCAACTGGTACCTCATCCGGCAGTCGCCAGGTCACGACAAGTGATCAGGCCTTCACCGGCAGCCGCGGGGTAATCCAGGTGAACCAGAGTGCCGGGGTGGGGAACCGAATGGCTAACACCCTGAGCATCCGGGTCGCTGACTGACCCAAACAACAAAAAGCAGTGCAATTAGAAAGTACCAACACTTAACCAACTAATAAGCACGATGGAGAAACACCATGAAACCTACAATGGCTCTCAAACCACTGGTTTTCGCACTTGCAGCAGTGATGGCAATCGCAGCACAGGCAGGCGGTCGTGATGACAACAACGGTCATGGTAACGGGCATGGCAATGGACACGGCAACGGTCACGGCCAGCCACAAGGTCCAAATCTTGAACAACTGCTGCAGATCACCGCAGGCGCCGGCGCCGCTGTACTCGACGCGCAAAACAGCGACGGCAACGTGGTGAAAAACCAGGGCACTCTGAACAACGCCAATGCCAGCGACTCGCTCAATGGCTCTAACGGCAACATGGGCGCCAACGTTGCAGCCGGCGACGGCAACCAGCAGGACAACGCCGCCGCGCTGGCTACTGCCGATGAAAGCTTCATCTTCGGCAACGCTGTTGCTGCCTCGAGTGCAACTCAAGTCAACAACAACAACTATGTGAAAAACTCGTCCACCTTCAATAACGCTACGCTCAACAATGCAGGCAACAATGGTTCCGGCAACATCGGCATCAACGTGTCTGCAGGCAACTTCAACCAACAGAAAAACAACCTCGCAATCGCCGTATCCGGTGGCCGTGTAGCCACTGCCGCTGCTGCCGCCAACCAGTCTTCCACTGGCCTGGTTGTCGACAACAAAGGCGTGCAGACCTACAAAACCGATACCCTCACTGGCACCTACGCGGCCGCTGGCGTGTTTAAAGCCAAAGGCACTGCAACCATCGAAGATGATGACCACGGCGGTTATGGCAATCGTGGCGGCGGCCACGGTGGCAACGATGACCAGAAAGCCAAGTTCGAAGCCGTCGGTACTTTTGGCCTGGCTGGCGTAACCACCCAACAGGTGATGACCAAAGATGGCTGGAAAGCCCCTGTGGTCAACAATGCCAACATGACCAACTCGATGAACAACTTCTCCGGCAACGGCGGAGCCAACGTCTCGGCGGGTGTGGGCAACCAACAAAGCAACTCGCTGTCCATCGCTGCTGGCTGCAGAGCCTGCCTGTAATCGCGATCGAAACGAAAGCCCCGGCAACGGGGCTTTTCCTCAGTCCGCAAAGGCGTATCGATCATGCGTAAGACTGCCCTCCTCACTCTGCTTTTCGTCTGTGGCCTGACTCAGGCCGGTCAGATGCCCGTGGCTGCCCTGCCGGGTGGCACGCTCGTCTACAAAAACGTGCAGAGCATCCGCGAGCGCAAGTTTGCCGACATCGTCGAACAAAAAACCGATTTCAGCTGCGGCGCTGCTGCACTGGCCACGGTATTACGCCAGGCCTATTGGCTCGACGTCGATGAGGAGCACATCATCAAAGGCATGCTGGTCAACGCTGACCAGGACCTTGTTCGTACGCAAGGGTTCTCCATGCTGGACATGAAGCGCTACATAGAAAGCATCGGCATGCGCGCCAGGGGTTACAAGATTCCACCGGAAAAGCTCGAAGCGGTAACGATCCCGGTGGTGGTACTGATGGAAATTCGCGGCTACAAGCATTTCGTCGTGTTGCAGCGTTCGGACAAGGATTGGGTTTACATCGGAGACCCGGTTCTCGGCCATAAGCGTTACAAACATGACGACTTTGTCAAAGGTTGGAACGGCATTGTCTTTGCCATCGTCGGTCCCGGATATGACAAGGTCAACGCCTTGCGCAGCCCTCCGGTGCCCTTGACAGCCAAGAACAAGCTCGACGGTTTCAACCCTGTCAAAGATGCTGAATTGATGGATTTCGGGTTCATTCAGAGCGACTTCTTTTAATCGCCGATTATAGAAAATGGGACTGGATGTCCCGGGAGCAGCAGATGAAAACCTCATACTGGCTGGCCGCCGCCTGCCTGGCAGCGAGCGCATCGGGCTACGCCAATGCAGGATTCAAACCCATAGAAATCAAGGACCAGGAGCTCGCCGAGCTGCGTGGTCGGTATGTGATGCCGGGGCGGATTATCAGCTTCGGCATTGTCATGAGCAGTACCTGGCGCAACGCCAGTGGCGATCTGATCGGGGCGTCTGCATCCATGCAGGTGCAACAAACCACCATCAAACCGGAATTTTACGTGTCGACCATCAAGGAGATGGGCAACGGCAATACGCCGGAACTGGGCACGGGATCGATTATCGGTGGTGCCGGCCTTAACTCATCGTCGGGCGTGACGCAGAGCGTACGCGCGGCGGGTGACGGCAACACGGCGAACAACAACGTCGCCATTAACGTCAAGGAAGCCAATCAGGCGCCAGCACTCGCCCCCGTACAGGGCCAGGCCCTGATGGCCGGCCAGACTATTTCCGGCAGTAATGCCGCCGGCAATGTCGCAGTGTCGGCAACCGGTACGGGTGGCGTGCAAATGGCGATACAAGCCAGCGGCAATCAAGGCACGGCGCTGCAACAGGTCGCTTCGAGCGGTCTCTTGCAAAACACCCGTCTGCTCGGGAGTGCCAATGTGGTCAACAACCTGACTCAACTTAACGTCGTACTCAATAATAACGGCAGAAGTGCCGGCGCACTGGATTGCAACCTGACTCAACTCGGGGCCCTACGCAGTATTGGATATTGAACTACGCTGAGTCTCGATCATTGGGCTTAAAGGGACGGCTTATTCATGTATCGATCAGTATCACTGCGTGCCGCAGTGTGTTTGAGCACTCTTCTCCCTGCGGCGATGCTTCAAGCAGCACCGGACGCAGATGTAGAGGCCCTGAAACAGGAACTTCTGGAGCTGAAACAACGATACGAAGTACAACAAAAAGCCCTTGCGGTACTTGAACAACGAGTCCGCCAGGTTGAAGAGCAACCCGCCGCCCCACCGCCAAAACGGCTGGCCAAATCGCCATCGGACATGAAAGGCAATCGCGTCGCCACCGGCACCGGTGCGGCAGCAGCATCAGGAGGCGCCGCCGGGGGCAGTGGCGCTTCTTACGGGCAGTCGCTGGCGGACGATTCGCAACCGGCGCAGAGCGTTTCCAACCTGTACGACGAGGCCAGCGGCTTCTTCGGCGGCGGCAAGTTCAGCGTCGAAACCGGCATCACCTACTCGCGCTATGACACCCGTCAGCTGATTCTCAATGGCTTCCTCGCACTCGATTCGATCTTTCTCGGCAACATCAACCTCGACCGGATCAAGGCTGACACATGGACCCTCGACCTGACGGGCCGCTACAACTTCGATAACCGCTGGCAGTTCGACTTGAACGTGCCCGTGGTGTATCGCGAATCGACTTATCAGTCGGGCGGCGGCAATGAGGGCGCGGCGGGTGTCACCACAGAAGAAACCGTCACCAAGGATCCAACCATTGGCGACGTCAACTTCGGCATCGCTTACAAATTCCTCGACGAGTCGGTCAATACACCGGACGCGGTCGTCACCTTGCGGGTCAAGGCGCCAACCGGCAAGGATCCGTTCGGGATCAAACTGCGCCAGACCAATGCCAACTCCAATCTGTTTGTACCTGACACCCTGCCCACCGGCAACGGCGTCTGGTCGATCACGCCGGGCATCTCGCTGGTCAAGACGTTCGACCCGGCGGTGCTGTTCGGCAGCTTGTCCTACACCCACAACCTGGAGGAGTCGTTTGACGACATCAGTTCGACGGTCAACCAGAAAAACCCGGGCAAGGTAAAGATCGGCGACAGCTTCCAGATCGGCGCCGGTATTGCGTTTGCGCTGAACGAGAAGATGAGTATGTCGTTCTCGGTGTCTGATCTGGTGCAACGCAAGAGCAAGCTGAAACAGGATGGCGGGGATTGGGAATCGGTGGTGTCCAGCGACGCCAACGCCGGCTACTTCAACGTCGGCATGACCATTGCGGCCACCGACAACCTGACCATCGTACCCAACTTGTCCATCGGCATGACGGATGATGCCCCGGACTTTTCCTTCAGCCTGAAATTCCCGTACTACTTCTAAGCAAAAGTAAAAGATCGCAGCCTTCGCCAGCTCCTACAGGGATTACACAAATCCGAAGTAGGAGCTGCCGAAGGCTGCGATCTTTTGATCTTCAGGTATCTAACGAATCTGGTGTTTATGCAGCAGGCGATAGAACGTCGGCCGTGATACGCCGAGGACTTTTGCGGCAACACTGAGGTTATCGCTGTGCCGGTTCAATACGTCGCATAACGCCTGGCGCTCGGCGCGGGTCTTGTAATCTTCCAGCGTGCCCATGGGCGTAGCGATCGAATGCTGGCTGATCAACCCCAGATCACGGGCCTCGATCTGACGGCCTTCGGCCAATACCAGCCCACGCCGCACACGGTTGGCCAATTCACGGACATTGCCCGGCCAGTCATGCTTGCCCATGGCAATCAGCGCGTCTTCGCTGAAACTGCGTGGGCGTCGGCCGGTTTCATGGCTGTAGAAGTGCGAAAAATGGTTGGCCAGCATCGACAGATCACCGTGACGTTCACGCAGCGGCGCGGTGACCACTTGCAACACGTTGAGCCGGTAATACAGATCTTCACGAAATCGCTTTTTCTCGATGGCCGCCTCTAGGTCGACGTGGGTCGCTGCCAGAACGCGCACATCCACTGGGATCGGCTGACTGCCTCCGACACGTTCGATGTGCCGTTCCTGCAGGAAGCGCAACAGATTGGCTTGCAGTTCCAGCGGCAGATCACCGATCTCATCGAGAAACAGCGTGCCACCATTGGCCGCCTCAATGCGCCCGATCTTGCGCTGATGGGCGCCGGTAAACGCACCTTTCTCGTGGCCGAACAGCTCGGACTGAATCAGGTGCTCGGGAATTGCCCCGCAATTGATTGCCACAAACGGTTTGTTGTGACGCTGGGATTGCCGATGCAGCGTGCGTGCAACCAGTTCTTTACCCGTGCCGCTTTCACCGCGGATCAATACCGGCGATTCGGTCGGCGCCAGTTTGCTGAGCAATTTGCGCAGTTCGCGGATCGGTTTGCTGTCGCCAAGCAATTCGTGCTCGGGCTGATCCACATGAATCGTGCCCTGCCCGCGCAAACGCGCCATGCCGAATGCCCGGCCGAGGGTAACCTGTACCCGCGACACGTCGAACGGCAAGGTGTGAAAATCGAAAAACCATTCACAAACGAAGTCACCGACGTTTTGTAAACGCAGGACTTCCTGATTGAGCACGGCGATCCATTCGGTGCCGCTGCGACTGATCAGTTCCTTGACGGCTTCAGGTCGTTCGAGGTGAAACGGCTGCAATCGCAACAAGCCGACATCACAACTTCGATCGGCGGCATTTTCCAGAGTGCAGCTATCAACATCCCAACCTACGGCGCGTAATCCGGGCAATAAGCGGTGGCAATCGTCGCAGGGATCGACCACCAATAAACGTCGTAACGCTGGCGCTTCGCTCATGACTGTTCCTTGGCGCCAAATTATTAGAAATGATTGTAAAAACAGTCATTTGGCAGACCCGACTGTAACATTAGCAAGATTTTGACAGGGCCTTGTATCGATTGCTTATAGGTGTACAAGCAAACACGTTATAAGAACAGAAGTTGTTAGTCAGCTATCTACTAATTTCTGCCTTAACCTTTCAGTGAGCTTTCAAAAACCTGTCTGTAAAGCAACGCCATGAAAGAAAGTTGAAATTTCTTTGTTTCATGTGTGACCCGCCTGCGGGTTCGGTGCATCAGTACAAGTACCAGCCGAACGGTAAGCCCAACCGACGGCACATCACTTGATTGGGCACGACAGAGAGAAAAACCCATGACCGCCCCGCTCCGTATCAACGAAGCTCTTCTGATTGCCAACCACGCGTTCAAACCTTTCCAGTGCGTGGCCTGGGCGCCACAAGACGGCAATGGCGAACTGAGCCTGACCGTGATTGACCGGACCAATAACAGTATCGGTCGCAAACAGATCCCAAGCAGCGCCTACTCTGATCCGGCGCAACTCGAGCAACTGCTGCAGCAGGCGCGCGCTGAACTCAGCAAAGAAGGTCACTTGCTGCAATCCTGGTCGATGCCACACTAACAACCGGGTAATGCGGATGACGTTCAGGTCATCCGCCCTCTTCCCTTAGTTGCAGTCTTTTTAACGCTCGGTACTTTTGTACAACTATTTGCAACGTGTTCAGGCTTAACTGCTTGGGCGGCTTGCTATTGGTTCAAAAAGACACTGTTCTGGCACAGTGCGACCCTCCACCTGTTAGTTCTTACAGTTGTACTTCTCCCGGTTCAGGGATTGAATGTTTCGCTCATGCAGTTACCCATCCGGTTTCCGGTCCAGGTCAACTCGCAAGGAGATGCGTGCATGTCCACCCTGAACACTTTTGCGCTGCCGGCGGTATCGACGTCTTTATTGAGCCGAGCCGGTCAACTCGACAGAACATTTGCCGCCACCGGCGTCGCTCAAGTGTATTTCGCTGGCAGCGTCTCCAGCCTGACCGAGGACATTGCCCTCGATGCGCAGGGGCGCGTTCTGGTCGCAGCAAAGGTCGGCGTCGCTACCGGCAGCCGATTCGGCCTGGCGCGGATGCTGGCCGATGGCTCGGCCGATCTGACCTTCGGTGATAACGGCAGCGTGATCGACACCTTTGCCCCGGGTTTTGAAGCCACGGCCGGCAAAGTTCAGACGCTACCCGACGGGCGCATCCTGCTGGCCGGGCTGCATTATGAAAACGCTTATCGTACCCTGCCCGCCCTCGCTATGTTCGATGCCCAGGGCAAACCGGATGTGCGCTTCGGTGACAACGGTCGCCAGGTGGTGCGCCTGCCGGGCGATTTGTCCATGGGCAGCCGTGACAGCTGGTTGCCGCCAGGTGTGCCGGGGGCCGAAGCCAGCGATTTCGTCGTTCAGGACGATGGCCATATCCTGCTCATCGCCAATCACCACTTCGAACTCGCCGACCATGCCGGCATGCTGATTCGCCTCAAACCCGACGGCCGCCTGGATGAAACCTTTAATGGCCGTGGCTTCGTTATGGTTCGCCACTTGCTGCTCAATACCTGGCTCAGCAGCCTGCTACTGCAAAGGGACGGGCGGATTGTGGTGGCAGGTTCCATCGATTTTCCGCAGGAAGGTCTGTTGGCGCGCTACCTGCCCGACGGCCGCCTCGACGAGCGTTTCGCCGTGGACGGCTTCATGGCCTTCAAGGCGCACGGTAAAAGTGCTCAGGTCAGTCAGGTGATCGAAACCTCAGAGGCACTGCACTGTTTCGGCAGCAGTCGCGACCCGATTCGCTGCCTGGCATTCAGCCCGCACACAAACGGTCGCCCTAACCTGCACAACCATGGCGGCCAGCCACAATTATTGGAGATCGGCCCCAGCGGCTGCCAATGGAGCGCCGCCCAACGCATGGCGGACGGCCGCATCATCGCGGTCGGCGCAACCATTGGTGGAATCGTAGCGGACTTTATCGTCGCCCGTTACTCGAGTGATGGCGGCCTGGATCACAGTTTTGGCGACGGCAAAGGCTGGCTGCGCACGCGCTTGGGGCGCAGCCTGGACACAGCCAATTCGCTGGCTGTGCAAGCGGATGACGCGATCCTTGTCGGCGGTTATTCGCTGGATGGCAACTATCGGGCGATGGTGGCGCGGTATCTAAATTCATAGGCGAGCCGTATTAACCGTTCGTCGGGAATGGCCTTGTACCTGTAATTTCTGACAGTAGACGTCAACCTTGATCGGGCATCAGATAGCAGGGCGCGCAGAACATTGCGTGCTCTACCCGAAAAGGAATTTTGATATGAACGATCTAGTGACACCGTCCAAACATCGCACATCGGTTGAACTGTCCTCAGTAAGCGCCGAGCTTGAAGCGCCGAGGATTCTCTCAATCACCAATGGTGACGATATCTCCATCCCACCTGGCGGCACTACCACGAACGGCAATCTGTCTTTTGTCGGTTCGGCGGAGCCGAATCAGTTAGCAGTGATGCTGGACAATGGGATTCCCGCACACCACCCCGTGACTGTTGACGAACGTGGTCATTTCAGCGCCCTGCTGCTTGATCAGGCACGGGGTATTCACGCATACAGCGTGACAACCTCCGATGGTCAAGTGTCAGCGACGTGGACTGTTGAAGTGGATGTCAGCGAAAAGGTCTCAATCGACTCGGTTTACGATGCTGCCGGTACGCCCGTCGGAAACGGTGAGACTACATTTCAAAATGAACTGAATTTTATTGGCAAGGGCGCGCCTGGCAAAGTAGTGGAGTTGGTGAATAACGGCACAGTGCTAAGCCTCCTGAATGTCGGAACAGACGGGCATTGGAGCGCCAACATCAAGGATCTCAAGACAGGCACCCAAAACTTCATCGCTCGGGAAACCAATGGGCAGCATTCCTCGTCATGGCGGGTCCTGATAAAGCAACCTGCACCGATCAGCATCCAATTTGTCTTGGGCAATGAAAGTTTCCAATTGATCGGCAATCAAGAAACCACAACCGATCGATCAGTGACATTGGTGGGTACGGCAAACCCCGGTGAAACAGGCTGGATTGTCGACTATCATCGTGACTTGGTGCCCTTCGCTGCAGATGAACACGGTGTTTACTCCGCAAAAATCGAAGACCTGAAAGAAAACTTGGTTCACACCTTCAGACTCCGATCCGACCTAGGGCGGCTCTCGGCGCCGTGGGCAATCAGGGTGATTTCGTCGAAATTGCGATAAACGCTTTCCGGCGACAGACAAGGGCCCGTCGAGTCGTGACTCGGTGGGCCTTTGTCATTCCAGGGTGAAACATGCCAGGCTTGCAAAAAAGACATCGGTCAAATCCGGTAACACCTTGAACTTGCCCGCCACATCCGGCAACTTGCGCGCTTCTAAAAGACAAGGAGCAACCGATGTCCGGTTCTATGGCCCAGGCGTTCGCGCAAAACTTTCTCGGACACTCGCCACGCTGGTACAAGGCGACCATCGTCGGTTTTCTTATCCTTAATGCGCTGGTGCTGTTCACGGTTGGCCCGGTAGCGGCCGGCTGGTTGCTGGTGATTGAATTCATCTTCACCCTGGCGATGGCGCTCAAGTGCTATCCGCTGATGCCCGGTGGCTTGCTGTTGATCGAAGCGTTGCTGCTGAAGATGACCACGCCGCAGGCGCTTTACGATGAGCTGGTGCACAACTTCCCGGTGATCCTGCTGCTGATGTTTATGGTGGCCGGAATCTATTTCATGAAGGATCTATTGCTGTTTCTGTTCTCACGGCTGCTGTTGGGCGTGCGGTCAAAAGCGGCACTGGCCTTGATGTTCTGCTTTCTTTCGGCGTTTCTCTCGGCGTTTCTCGATGCTCTGACGGTGACTGCGGTAATCATCAGTGCAGCGGTCGGTTTCTATTCCGTCTATCACCGCGTCGCCTCCGGCAATGATCCGCGCCAGGACAGTGAGTTCGCTGACGACCAGAACCTGCCAAAACTGCATCACGACGATCTGGAACAATTCCGCGCCTTCTTGCGCAGCCTGCTGATGCACGGTGCGGTCGGTACGGCATTGGGCGGCGTCTGCACGCTGGTGGGCGAACCGCAGAACCTGCTGATCGGCCACGAAATGGGTTGGCACTTCGGTGAGTTCTTCCAGAAGGTCGCCCCGGTTTCGCTGCCAGTGCTGGCGGCCGGTCTGGTCACCTGCGTGCTGCTGGAGAAACTGCGCTGGTTCGGTTACGGCACACTGCTGCCGGACAACGTTCGCACGGTGCTGGCCAACTACGCCGCCGAAGACAATGCCGAACGCACAGCTCGCCAACGCGCCGCGCTGCTGGTGCAAGGTGCAGCCGCACTGATCCTGATCGGTTGCCTGGCGTTTCACATCGCGGAGGTCGGTTTGATCGGCTTGATGGTGATTGTGTTGATCACCGCGTTTACCGGCATCACCGACGAGCATCGTCTGGGCAGCGCATTCAAGGACGCCATGCCATTCACGGCGTTGCTGGTGGTGTTTTTTGCGGTGGTTGCGGTGATTCACGATCAACAGCTGTTTGCGCCGTTGATCCAGTGGGTGCTGGCCCTGCCGGTCGAGCAACAACCGGGCATGTTGTTTATCGCCAACGGCCTGTTGTCGGCGATCAGTGACAACGTGTTTGTCGCCACGATCTACATCACCGAAGTGAAACAGGCCTTCCTCGCCGGGCACATGAGCCGCGAGCATTTCGAGACATTAGCGATCGCGATCAATACCGGTACCAATCTGCCGAGCGTGGCGACGCCGAATGGTCAGGCTGCATTCCTGTTTCTGCTGACCTCGGCGATTGCGCCGCTGGTGCGTTTGTCGTACGGGCGGATGGTGTGGATGGCGTTGCCGTACACGTTCGTCATGGGCTTGTTGGGCTGGTACGCGGTGAGCTATTGGCTCTGATCAACACCGCGTAAAAACTGTAGGAGTGAGCCTGCTCGCGATAGCGGTGTGTCAGCCAGGAAATGGTGACTGATGCATTGCTATCGCGAGCAGGCTCACTCCTACATTTGGTTTTGCGTGCTTTCAGTGAGGGAGGATGTACTTTTCGATCGCCTGGGCCACGCCGTTTTCGGTGTTCGGCGCGGTGACTACATCGGCCTGACGTTTTACCGCCTCCTCCGCCTGCCCCATGGCAATCGACAATCCCGCGCAATGAAACATCGCCGGGTCGTTGCCGCCATCACCGATGGCCGCTGTCTGTTCCAGTGGAATCCCGAGATGCGCGGCCAGGGTCGCCAGTGCGGTGCCTTTGTTGGCCTCCAGCGCCGTGACATCGAGATACACCGGTTGCGAGCGTGACACTTGTGCCATGCCATTGACTTTGGGCAACAGGCGCGCCTCCAGTTCAATCAACAGTTCAGTGTTGTTACTGGTCGCGACAATCTTGTCGATACGCTCCAGATAGGGCTCGAAACTCTCCACCACCACCGGCGGATAACCGAGGCCATGCTGTTCGCGCGGCACCATCGGCCCGTGCGGATCCTTGAGCAGCCAGTCACCACCGCTGAACACCCAGATTTCGACATCAGGCTGATCGGCGAACGTTGCCAGGGCAATCAGCGCCGTCGTCGCCGGCAGGTAATGCGCAACCAGCAAACTGCCATCCGGATTGACGATGGTTCCACCGTTGAACGCCGCTGTCGGCAGATCAACGCCCAGGGCTTCGATCTGCTGCAACATGGCCTTCGGTGGTCTGCCCGTGGCGAGGCTGAACAACACGCCGGCCTCGCGCAGCGAGCGCACCGCGTCAATGGTGCGCTGACTCAAACTGTGATCGGGCAGCAACAGTGTGCCGTCCATGTCGCTGAGCAGAAAACGGACAGGTTGTTTCGGCAATTCACTCATCCCAGGCCATGCCAGACGCGACCATCGCGAGTCAGCAGATCTTCGGCAGCCTGCGGGCCGTCTTCACCGGCGGCGTAGGTCTGCACACTTGCATCCTGCTGCCAGGCATCAAGGAACGGTTGCACCGCACGCCAGCCATTCTCGATGTTGTCAGCACGCTGGAACAGCGTCTGATCGCCGGTCAGGCAGTCGTAGATCAGCGTTTCGTAACCGGTCGACGGCTGCATCTCGAAAAAGTCCTTGTAGGCAAAACCCAGTTCGATGTTGGCCATGTTCAACGCCGGCCCCGGCCGTTTGGCCAGCAGGTCGAACCACATGCCTTCGTTCGGCTGGATCTGAATACGCAGGTAGGTCGGCTGTAATTCGTCGACTTCGGTGTCACGGAATTGCGCATACGGCGCCGGTTTGAAGCAGATGACGATCTCGGTGTCGCGCACGCTCATGCGTTTGCCGGTGCGCAGGTAGAACGGCACGCCGACCCAGCGCCAGTTGTCGATCATCACCTTGAGTGCGACGTAGGTTTCTGTGTTGCTGTCAGGCGAAACGTTGGCCTCCTGGCGATAGCCGTTCAGCGACTTGCCATCGACTTCGCCGGCGCTGTACTGGCCACGAACCGAGTTGGCCCGTGCCTCTTCAGTTGTCCAGGGACGAATCGCGCCAACCACTTTGGCCTTCTCACCGCGAACCGCGTCGGCGCCGAAAGCCGCCGGCGGTTCCATCGCCACCATGGCGAGCAACTGGAACAGGTGATTGGGCACCATGTCACGCAGGGCGCCGGTGTGTTCGTAAAAACTGCCACGGGTTTCGACGCCGACGGTTTCGGCGGCGGTAATCTGCACGTGGTCGATGTAGTGATTGTTCCAGAAGGCTTCGAAGAGGCTGTTGGAGAACCGGCTGACCAGAATGTTCTGCACGGTTTCCTTGCCCAGATAATGGTCGATCCGATAGATCTGCTTCTCGGACATCACCTTGAGCAAACAGGCGTTCAACGCTTCGGCAGTTTGCAGATCGGAGCCGAAGGGCTTCTCGATCACCACTCTTCTGAACGCTTCGGGGGTTTCTTCGAGCAGTTTCGCGGCGCCCAGTCGGCGCACTACTTCACTGAAGAAACGCGGCGCGGTGGCCAGGTAGAACACCGCATTGCCGGTGCCACTGTCGGCGATTTTCGCCGCCAGCGCGGAATAAGTGCTGTCGTCCAGGAAGTCGCCCTGGACGTAGCTGATACCTTTGGCGAGCTTGGCCCACAAGGCCGGATCCAGCATCTGATCGCCCTTGCCGACTTTTGCCGCCACTTCGGTACGGATGAAGTCTTCGAGCTTCTGCGCAAAGGCCTCATCGGTAATGGCGTTGTGGTCAACGCCAACGATCCGCAGATTTTCGTCAAGCAAGCCGTCGCGACTGAGGTTGTACAGCGCCGGCATCAGCAAGCGCTTGACCAGGTCGCCGTGGGCACCGAACAGAAACAGCGTGGTCGGTGGTGCGGGTTCTGCCTTGGATTTTCTGCGGATCGTATGGGTCATTTCTTCGGTATCTCCACGTGGCCGCCGAAGCCGAAGCGCTGGGCCGAAAGAATCTTGTCGCCAAAGGTGCCCTGGCCGCGCGAGCGGTAGCGCGAGAACAGCGAGTTCGACAGCACCGGTACCGGCACCGCTTGTTCCATGGCCGCTTCGATGGTCCATTGACCTTCGCCGCTGTCGGCAACAGAGCCGGAGAAGCCGTCGAGTTTCGGATCGCTGGCCAGTGCATCAGCAGTCAGG
This sequence comes from Pseudomonas sp. IT-P395, assembly GCF_949767675.1. Lineage (NCBI taxonomy): Bacteria > Pseudomonadati > Pseudomonadota > Gammaproteobacteria > Pseudomonadales > Pseudomonadaceae > Pseudomonas > Pseudomonas sp. IT-P395. The sequence continues at coordinate 3,935 of NZ_CATKPW010000061.1, read as the reverse complement.
TCGAGCAACCACGAGGACACCACGCTGCCACGACGCCAGACCTCGGCGATGTCAGCCACGTTCAGATCAAAACGCTGATCTTCCGGCAGGCGCTCGCTGGACTTGGTCTTGAGGATGTCGAAGCCCTCGGCGAACGCGGCCATCATGCCGTACTCGATACCGTTGTGAATCATCTTCACAAAGTGCCCGGCACCGGCGGGACCGGCGTGAATGTAGCCATGTTCGGCGCGGTGGTCGTCGGACTTGCGATCCTTGGTGCGCGGGATGTCACCCATGCCCGGCGCCAGTGCGGCGAACAACGGGTCGAGGCGCTGCACGGTTTCAGCGTCGCCGCCGATCATCATGCAATAGCCGCGCTCCAGACCCCAGACGCCGCCGGAAGTACCGACGTCGATGTAGTGCAGGCCCTTCTCGGCCAGGGTCTTGGCCCGGCGAATGTCATCCTTATAGTTGGTGTTGCCGCCGTCGATGATGGTGTCGCCGGCTTCGAGCAAAGTGCTCAGGGTGTTGATGGTGTCTTCGGTTGGCGCGCCGGCCGGCAGCATGACCCAGACCGCACGCGGTTTGGCCAGGCCGGCAACCAGTGCCGGCAAGTCGGCGACGCCGGTGGAGCCCTCGGCGACCAGGTTATCGATGAAAGCGGTATTGCGGTCGTAAACAACGGTGGTGTGACCGTTGAGCATCAGACGTCGCGCAATATTGCCGCCCATGCGGCCCAGTCCAATAATCCCGAGTTGCATGTGCTGATGCTCCTTACTACAAATAAATGTGTGTCATTGGTTATAGCCCAACGCGACTGATGGAGGTTAGTCCAGAGCGTTGCGATGAAGTTTCCGGGCATTGTGCCCGAATCAGACTGATAACGCCCCGAAACGTGGCGAAGACACACCGACCATGAAAAATAAAAAAGTTCCATTCACGGGCAAAAGAAATCAAAATCGGCGCCGATAGTAGATCAGTACCCCAAATGGGGACGACCTACAGTTGATGCACGCCATTTGCGAGGTGAGCAATGGGCACAGTACACACAGCAATGCCGCCACAAACCCTGTACGTGACAATCCGTCGCGATGAATTGCGTCAGTTGAAAGACGAACGCGACCAGTTGAAGCAGGAGCTGGCGCAGCTGCGCCTGTTGACCCAAGGTGTGCAACCGCAACCTTTGCCGGTCGTTCAGCGTCATCCCCACGCTTGATCCCCCGCCTGATTCGGGAACGGCCGCCGCTGTTCCCGACATGATGCATCGCTGCCCGCTTCTCTATAGATCAAAGGCAGCAACTCACAAACTTTTCACATTCTCTTCGTAATACTCCGCCCCATTCTGGCCGTACCTGCGCGTACGGCTTCCGTTCGTCGGCTTCATGGATGTTCCGGCGGTGGTTGTAACGAGTGAGCTGGAGCGCCGAATGGCATTGTTCAAACGCAGCAAAACGACTGCGACAGGTTTCGACTGGGCCGGTTTTCTCTGGCTGTTTGTATTCTTCTGGTACTTCTCGGGTATCACCCAACTGCTGATTCAGCTGACTGGCACCTCGGGCTTTACCGGGTTCCGTCAGGCGTTCGTCATGAGCGCGATCTGGCTGGCGCCGATGTTGCTGTTCCCCAAACGCACCAAACTGCTCGCCGCGATCATTGGCGTGGTGCTGTGGGCCTGCTCGATGGCCAGCTTGGGCTACTTCTTCATCTATGAGCAGGAATTCTCCCAGAGCGTCATCTTCATCATGTTCGAGTCGAACATCTCTGAAGCTGGCGAGTACATGACCCAGTACTTTGCCTGGTGGATGGTGCCGGCGTTCCTCGCCCATACCGCGTTCGCCTATTTCCTGTGGACACGCCTGCGCCCGGTGTACATGCCCCGAGGTCGTGCGCTGGTGGCGGCAACCGCGATCGTGATCGCTGTAGTCGGTTACCCGCTGGTCAAACAGACCCTGCGCATGGGCACCTTCGCCCAAGGCTTCGAAAAATTCGAAACCCGCATCGAGCCTGCAGTGCCTTGGCAAATGGTTGTCGCTTATCACCGTTATCAGGAAACCCTCGCCGACATGCAGGGCATGCTGCACAACGTGAGCAAGATCCCGCCACTGAAAAACCTTCAGGACGCCTCGGCCGATCAGCCGAAGACTCTGGTGCTGGTCATCGGTGAATCGACCAACCGTCAGCGCATGAGCCTCTACGGCTATCAGCGCAACACCACGCCGGAACTGGACAAGCTCAAGGATCAACTGGCGGTGTTCGACAACGTCGTCACCCCGCGCCCGTACACCATCGAAGCGTTGCAGCAGGTGCTGACCTTCGCTGACGAAGAGCATCCGGATCTGTACCTGTCGACGCCGTCGCTGGTCAGCATGATGAAACAGGCCGGTTACAAGACCTTCTGGATCACCAATCAGCAGACCATGACCAAGCGCAACACCATGCTCACGACCTTCTCCGAGCAGGCCGACGAGCAGGTGTACCTGAACAACAACCGCAACCAGAACGCCGCGCAATACGATGGCGACGTGATCGAGCCGTTCAACAAGGCGCTGGCTGACGCGGCACCGCGCAAGCTGATCGTCGTGCATTTGCTCGGCACACACATGAGCTACCAGTACCGCTATCCGCCAACGTTCGACAAGTTTCAGGATCGCAACGGCGTGCCACCGGGTGTGCGTGACGACCAGGTACCGACCTACAACAGCTACGACAACGCCGTGCTGTACAACGACTTTGTCGTTTCGAGTCTGATCAAGGATTACGCCAAATCCGATCCGAACGGTTTCCTGTTGTACCTCTCCGACCACGGTGAAGACGTGTTCGACTCGGTGGGCCACAAGACCTTGGGCCGCAACGAAAACAAACCGACCGCGCCGATGTACACCATCCCGTTCATGGCCTGGGCTTCGCCGAAGTGGAAAGCCAGCCACGACTGGAACTTTGCCGGTGATCTGGATCGCCCGTACAGCAGCTCGCACCTCATCCATACCTGGGCCGACCTGGCCGGTTTGAGCTTCGATGAACTCGACCGCAGCAAGAGTCTGGTCAGCGACAGCTTCAAGGCGCGGCCATTGCTGATCGGCGACCCGTACCAGACCGAGCAGCGCGCGCTGATCGACTTCAGCCTGATGAAGCCGAAGAAACCCGATAACGCCGTCGCCGACGCGGCGGAGCAGTAACACCGAAGGGGCCTGAAACGGCCCCTTTTTCATGTCCACTGCTAGCGAAGGACTGATCGCCATAAACCAAAGGTGCCGATGTGCAGCAACTGGCCCACACGGCGGTGATGTGGTTGAGCGATGGCTGGATGTAGTTGCCATTTAAACTCCGGTGTTTAAAAGACACCTCCAGACACGCCTTCGAGGCTACACATCCTTGCGCCATTGCCTACAGCTACGCCAGAATCCGCCGGCTTGTGCGCTTTGGGGGCGGGTTCTATTGTGGGTCGGTCGCTGACGAATCAGCGATCGGGTTTAGCAGCTCGGCAATTTTCAAGGCACGCGAGTTTCGCCAGTACGTTATGGCGGCTATGCGTGGGGCACTTCGGTGCGCCGGGATCCTTGAGCCTGGTCTGCTAACCCGCGTACAGCCGCCACCCTATCCGTTTAGCAGCGATGGATGACGGCTCCATATCTCAAGGAGCTTTACCGATGATCAAACCAACACCAAACCCACCCGAAACCGACCTCGCCTCCCCCTACGAATCCCTCGACTCCAAAAAACTCAACGACGCCGCCGAACGCGCGCTCGATCACTACCTCTGCCCACCCGGCTCTACCCCTCCGCCACGCAAAACCCGCCGGATGTACGCCGTCACTGCGGACTTCAAAAACGAGGAACTGCTGGCCGACGCCAGCGAAACTCTCGCCTCAGCCAGAACCATCGCTCATGACTTCGCCCACCTCATACCCGCGTCACAGCGCAGGACGCTGCTGGGTATCGCGCAACTGATCATGCTG